>NZ_QETL01000142.1:0-8201 GCF_003105135.1 Stenotrophomonas sp. SPM
GACCGTTGGTCGGCACGGGGGGGTATCGATATCTGAAAGATGTGTCGACCAACGGTCGACACCTGCCAACAGCCGCCGTTACCAGTAGATCCACGCCATGCGTGGATGATTTATCCGATATCCGACAGATGTGCCGACCAACGGTCGGCACCCACCAACAGCAGGTTGCAACAGTCGCGGGAATCTGTCAGAGGTGGGGCGGTGTGGGTGGGCAGGACCGCAGGCGCCATGGATGGCGCCTACGAGCCCCCAAGGATGGGTTTACGGCGTGTCCTGACCACCCACACCACCCCGCCATCCCACGGAATGCCAGCTTTTGACGTTGACGTTGACGTTGCTTCTGCAGGTGCAGGGCGCAGCCCTGCCAAGAGAAAACCCTCAACGCTGCCGGCGGCGCTTCCGGTCCACGTACAGCGTCTTGATGATGCTCAGCAGGATGCCGACGGCGATGCCGACACCGCAGCCCAGCAGCAGGTTGTCCACGCTCAGGCCCACGGCGACACCGACGATGGTCGCGATGACCATTTCAACGGTATGGGAGATCGGTTGCGGCGGGGGAACGGACATGCAGGCTCCAGCGTAAGGCGGTGAATTCAATCGGGCCTCGCGGCCCGGAAACAACGAGGCCGGGTTTCCCCGGCCTCGTCTGCGATCAGCAATGGCGGGCCGTCAGTGCGACTCGGCCGGCCCGGCGATCGGCGGCAGCGGACGGGCGTCGCCGCCCTTGTCGTTACCACTACCGTCCTTGTTGGACTTGTTCCAGCCCGCCGGCGGCGGCGGATCGCGGCCTTCCATGATGGCGTCGATCTGCGGCGCGTCGATGGTCTCGTACTGCAGCAGCAGCTGCGACATCGCGTGCAGCTTGTCCAGGTTGGCCGTCATCAGCTCGGTGGTGCGTGCGTAGGCCTCGTCGAGGATGTTGCGCACTTCCTCGTCGATGCGGCGCGCGGTGTCGTTGGACACGCTCTTGTGCTGGGTGACCGAACGGCCCAGGAACACCTCGTCATCCTCTTCGCCATAGGCGATCGGACCGAGCTGGTCGGACAGGCCCCACTTGGTAACCATGTTGCGGGCCATCTTGGTGGCACGCTCGATGTCGTTGGACGCACCGGTGGTGACCTTGTCGGCGCCGAAGATCAGCTCCTCGGCCACGCGGCCGCCGTACAGCGAGCACAGCTGCGACTTGATCGCCACGCGGTTCATCGAGTACTTGTCGCCTTCCGGCAGGTACATGGTCACGCCCAGCGCACGACCGCGCGGAATGATCGTGACCTTGTAGACCGGGTCATGCTCGGGCACCAGGCGACCGACGATGGCGTGGCCGGCCTCGTGGTAGGCGGTCAGGGTCTTCTCTTCCTCGCTCATGGCCATCGAGCGGCGCTCGGCACCCATCAGGATCTTGTCGCGGGCACGGTCGAAGTGGTCCATGCGGACTTCCTTCTCGTTGCCACGTGCGGCGAACAGGGCGGCCTCGTTGCAGAGGTTGGCCAGGTCGGCGCCGGAGAAGCCCGGGGTACCACGCGCGATCACCATCGGCTCGACGTCGTCGGCCAGCGGCAGCTTGCGCATGTGCACCTTCAGGATGTGCTCGCGGCCCTTGACATCCGGCAGGCCGACCACGACCTGGCGGTCGAAACGGCCCGGGCGCAGCAGCGCCGGGTCCAGCACGTCCGGGCGGTTGGTCGCGGCGATGACGATCACGCCCTCACCACCCTCGAAGCCGTCCATTTCGACCAGCAGCTGGTTCAGGGTCTGCTCGCGCTCGTCATGACCGCCGCCCAGGCCGGCGCCACGGTGGCGACCGACGGCGTCGATTTCGTCGATGAAGATGATGCACGGCGCGTGCTTCTTGGCCTGCTCGAACATGTCGCGGACGCGGCTGGCGCCGACGCCGACGAACATTTCCACGAAGTCCGAACCGGAGATCGAGAAGAACGGCACCTTGGCTTCGCCGGCGATGGCCTTGGCCAGCAGCGTCTTGCCGGTACCCGGCGGGCCCACCATCAGCACGCCGCGCGGGATCTTGCCGCCCAGCTTGGTGAACTTGGACGGGTCGCGCAGGAAGTCGACCAGTTCGCCCACTTCTTCCTTGGCCTCGTCGCAGCCGGCGACATCGGCGAAGGTGACCTTGATCTGGTCCTCGCCCTGCAGCTTGGCGCGCGACTTGCCGAAGGACATCGCGCCCTTGGCGCCGCCGCCACCGCCCTGCATCTGGCGCATGATGAACAGCCAGAAGCCGATGATCAGGATGACCGGCAGGAAGTTCATCAGGATGGCCGCGAAGGAAATGCCGCTGGACGGCTCTTCCTGCACGATGTCCACGTTCTTGGTGCGCAGCACGTTGATCAGGTCGCGATCAGCCGGCGCGGCGATGGTGGCCGTCTGGCCGCCACGGGTGGTGTAGGTCAGCTGGTTGGTCAGTCCGCGCGAATCGCCACCGAAGGTGACCTTCTGCACGTTGCCGCTGTCCACCTGGTCCAGGAACTGCGAATACGTCGCGCCCTGCGCCCCGGCCCCGGAGGACTTCGGCGAGAAGCTCTGGAAGACCACCATCAGCACGACGGCGACGACCACCCATAGCAGGAGGTTCTTGGTCAAGTCGTTCATCCTCATTGGCTCCGGCGTTCCTCTTAGTGCGGGTCTTGCGTTGGGGTCGAGCGTACTCGGCGAGCTTACTTCATGTGGGCGCGTTTTCCCTGTCCCAAGGCATACACCTCGGGCGAGCGCTTGCGCGATGCTTCCGGCTTGCGGATGGAGACCTTGTCGTACCGGCGGCGCATCTCGCGCACGTAGTCGTCAAAGCCTTCACCCTGGAACAGCTTGATCAGGAACGCCCCACCGGTCTTGAGGTGGTTGTCGGCGAAGTCCAGCGCAAGCTCGGCCAAGTGCATCATCCGCGGCTGGTCGACCGCGCCCACACCACTCTTATTGGGGGCCATGTCCGACAGCACAAGGTCTACCGGCTGATCCCCGAGCATGGCTTCAAACTGAGATAGGACGGTTTCTTCCCTGAAGTCACCGTGAAGGAACTCCACGCCGGCCAGCGGCGGCATGTCCAGGATGTCCAGTGCGAGCACGCGGCCGGTGTCGCCAATCTGTCTCCGCACCTGCTGAGACCAGCCGCCCGGGGCCGCGCCGAGGTCGACGACCACCATGTGCGGCTTCAGCAACCGGTCACGTTCGAGGAGCTCCTCGAGCTTGTAGGCCGCGCGCGAGCGCATGCCTTCGGCCTGCGCCTTCTTCACGAAGGGGTCGGAGAAGTGTTCCTTGAGCCAGCGCTGGCTGCTTTTGCTACGGGTGGCCATTGGAAATAGGGGCTGATGGGGTCGTCATGATACCCTGATCGTCCCATTCAACCCCCTTTTCCTGCATGTCCATCGCACTGACCGCCTCCCAGACCCGTTTCCTGCGCGGCCACGCCCACGACCTCAAGGCCCTGCTGCAGACCGGCGGCAAGGGCATCACGCCGGCCTTCATCGCCGAGCTGAACGAAGTCCTGGAACGCCACGAACTGGTCAAGGTGAAGGTTGCCGCCGAGGACCGTGACGCCCGTGACGCGACGATCGCCGAGATCGTCGAAGCCACCGAGGCGGCGCTGGTGCAACGCATCGGCCACGTTGCCGTGCTGTACCGCCCGAGCAAGGAACAGCGCCAGATCGTGCTGCCGCGCGGCTGATCGCCCTGCCCCCATGCAGCTGAACCACGAACCGCCCGATTACGCCTACAGCCTGCGCGCTGCCGACGGCCGCTCGGCCAAGGTCAACGACCAGGTGCTGGGGCAGAGCTTCTTCCTGACCCCCGACCAACTGGTCGCGCAGTGGCCGGTGCGCCAGGCTGCGAACCTGCAGCTGGCCGACATCGAAGCGATTCTTGCGCTGAATCCGGCGCTGATCGTCCTGGGCACCGGCGACCGCCAGGTGTTTCCGCCGGCCGCGGTGATGGCCGCCTGCCTGTCGCGTGGCATCGGCCTGGAAGTGATGAACAACCCGGCCGCCGCGCGCACGTTCAACATTCTTGCCGGCGAAGGCCGCAAGGTCGCCGCCGCCTTCATTCTGGAAGGTTGAGGCAAGAGCCGCCGGGCGTGGCCCGGCGCCACCCTGGATTGCAGGTTGTCTGTAGCGCCCGAGCCGATGCTCGGGCGTTGTTGTTTGCCCGCGAAAAGCAGCCGAGCGTGGGCTCGGCTCTACAGGTGAAGGATTGCAGGTTGTCTGTAGCGCCCGAGCCGATGCTCGGGCGTTGTTGTTTGCCCGCGAAAAGCAGCCGAGCGTGGGCTCGGCTCTACAGTTGAAGGATTGCAGGTTGTCTGTAGCGCCCGAGCCGATGCTCGGGCGGCGCCGCATCGCGGCGCAAAGCCCGCCGGGCGTGGCCCGGCGCTACCCCATCAACGTGCCGGCAGATATTGCTGCGGGTCGACCGGCTTGCCGTTGTAGCGGATCTCGAAGTGCAGCATGTCGCGGTTGGCGCCGGTACGGCCCATCTCGGCGATCTGCTCGCCCGCCTTGACGTTCTGCCCTTCGTTGACCAGGCGCTTGCGGTTGTGGCCATAGGCCGACAGCCACTGGTCGCTGTGCTTGATGATGATCAGCTCGCCGTAGCCGACCAGGCCGGCACCGGAATACACCACCACGCCGTTGGCGGTGGCGCGCACGGCGGCGCCGCTGGTGCCGGCGATGTCCACGCCCTGCTTGGTAGCGTCACCGGCCACGTAGCGGCCGACGATCGCGCCATCGGCCGGCCAGCGCCAGTCGATGTTGCTCTTCACCGGGCCGACCGGGGCCGTCGCCACCGGCGAAGGTGCCGGGGTGGTCGTGCCTGTTCTGCCGCGCGGCGGGGTCACCACCGTGGTCGGCGCGCGGCCGCCGGTGGCACCGGCCGGGTACAGGCGGATCACCTGGCCCGGATAGATCTGCGACGGGTTGTCCAGGCGGTTCCAGGCGATCAGGTCCGCCGGAGTGATGTCATGGATGCGGGCCAGCGCATAGATCGTGTCTCCCTTGCGCACGACCACGGTCTGCCCAGGCTTGGGCACCGAGGCCTTCGGCGTGCTGACAGTACTGCCACCGCTGCTGCCGCCGGGGCGGACGACGGTGGCGGTGCCACAGGCGGCCAGGGTGGATACCAGCAACGCCAGCGCGCCGATGCGCACTCCCTTGCTCAGACGATCTGCACTCATGCGAACTTCGACCTCCATACAAGCCAGGCAACCAGCCCCACCACCAGTACGGTGGCGATCCAGCCCAGCGGTTCAATCCAGCGACGCAACGCCGCTTCGGCACGCGCACCGCCGATGCGGATGACCGCAGCCAGCACGTACACGCGCTTGCCGCGGCCGATCAACATGCTCAGCAGGTACTGTGGCATCGGCACGCCGACGATACCCGAAGCCCACGTGAAGACCTTCATCGGGATGGGCATGAAGCCGCCCAGCACCAGGAAGGTGAACACCGCCCACGGCGACTCGGCCATCTTGGCCTGCACCGTGGCGATGCCCTGCTCGATGGCCGGCAGCATGCCCAGCGCCTCGAACAGCGGCTTGATCGCTTCGAACGCGAAATGACCCAGCGCGTAGCCGACCACCGCACCGACCATGGAGCCGGCCAGGCTGAGCGTGGCGAACCACCAGCCGCGCTTGGGCTGGGCCACGCACATCGGCGCCAGCATCACTTCCGGCATGACCGGGAAGATGATGGCCTCGAAGAAACTCAATACCGTCAGGTAGGTTGGCGCGCGTTCGTGCGCCGCCCACTTCATCGCACGCTCGTACAGCGGCCCGAAAATCTTCATGCAACCCTGCTCCGTGGATTCAATCGAGCATGCCAGACAGCAGCGGCACGAACGTGACCGGTGCCAGCACGCGTTGTTCGATGCTGCCGTCTTCCCTGCGGTCCAGCTGCACCAGCGACTGCCCGCCCGGGCCGCCCACCGGCGCCACCAGGCGCCCGCCGACCGCCAGCTGCTCGACCAGGGCATCGACCAGGGCCGGTGCCGCGGCAGTCACCACCACCGCATCGAAGGGACCGTGCTCGGCCCAGCCGACCCGGCCGTCGTCATGCTTGGTGCGGATGTTCATGCCCAGCGCGCGGAAGCGCTTGCGCGCCTGCCGCAGCAGATCGCCGATGCGCTCGACGGTGTAGACCTCCAGGCCCACGGCGCCCAGCACGGCGGCCTGGTAGCCCGAACCGGTGCCCACTTCCAGCACCGTCTTCGGCGCGACCTGCAGCACCGCTTCGGTCATCCGCGCCACCACCCACGGCTGCGAGATGGTCTGGCCATGGCCGATCGGCAGCGCGGTGTCTTCGTAGGCGCGCGAGGCCAGGGCCTCGTCGATGAACAGATGGCGCGGCACCACCCGGATCGCGTTCAGCGTGGACTCGTCGACGATGCCGGCTTCGCGCAGGCGGTCGACCAGGCGGTCGCGCACGCGCTGCGAAGTCATGCCGATGCCGACGGCTTCCGGTTGCAGGCGCAGGCGCGGGCTCATGCCGGCTGATCCAGCGCGGCGCTGAGGCCGCCGACCCAGCTGGCCACCTTCTCCAGTGCCTGGTAGCGGGTCAGGTCGACCTGGATGGGGGTGATCGAGATATGGCCGGTGCGCACCGCATGGAAGTCGGTGCCGGGACCGGAATCCTGCTCGCGGCCGGCCGGGCCGATCCAGTACACCTCGTTGCCGCGCGGGTCCTTCTGCGCGATGCAGCCTTCGGCACGATGGCGGTTGCCCAGGCGGGTCACTTCGAAGCCCTTGACCTCATTCCACGGCAGGTCGGGCACGTTGACGTTGAGGATGGTGTCGGCCGGCAGCGGATCGGCCTTCAGCCGGGCGACGATCTCCACCGCGGCACGCGCGGCGGTCTCGAAGTGCTTTGGGTCGTGGTTGCGGGTGACCAGCGACACGGCCACCGCCGGCAGGCCAAGGAAGCGACCTTCCATCGCGGCCGAGACGGTGCCCGAATAGATGACGTCATCGCCAAGGTTGGCGGCGTTGTTGATGCCGGAAACGACAATGTCGGGCTCGAATTCGAGCAGGCCGGTCAGCGCCAGGTGCACGCAGTCGGTCGGGGTGCCGGCCACCGAGACGGTGTAGTGGTCGATGCGCTTGAGCCGGATCGGCAGGTCCAGCGTCAACGAATTGCTGGCACCGGAACGATCGCGGTCGGGTGCGACCACCGTCACTTCATGGCCGGCCTCGCGCAGCACGGCGGCAAGCATCCGGATGCCTGCGGCGTCGACGCCATCATCGTTACTGACCAGGATGCGCATCTTCGATTTAACCGCTTGATTTTCCAAGAATTCGATTCCGTCACCTTGTCGCGTGGGCGGGACCGGCCGCGCCCCTGTCGGGAACCGGCGATCGCGCAAGTGCGTCGGGTATTGTGCCGCAAGCGGGCCGCCGGTCCTACCCTGCCAGTGGTGATGCGCGTCATCGAATCGACATAGGCAGACCCGCGCGGGCGGTTTACCCTGTGCGCATGTCGCACCCTGAAGATGAAGATCCGGCCGCCCTGTTCCGCTCGGCCATCGGCGAAGTGAAGCCGCTGCGCAAGGAGGTCGAGCCGGCACCGTCCGCGCCGAAACCGAAGCCGCGCGCACGCATGGCCGAACGCGACGAAGCCGAGGCCGCGGGCGAGTTCGCCCGCCTGCTGCGCGACAGCAGCCCGCTGGAAGCCGGCGACACTGCCAGCTACCGCCGCGACAACCTGCCGCCGCGGATGTTCCAGCGCCTGAAGCGCGGCCAGTATTCGGTACAGGACGAACTGGACCTGCACGGCGCCACGGCCGCGCAGGCCGAAACGCTGCTGCGCCAGTTCCTGCTGGAAGCGCACGCGCACGAGTACGGCTGCGTGCGCATCATCCACGGCAAGGGCCTGCAGTCCGATGGCGGCGCGCCGGTGCTGAAGAACCTGGTCGACCGCCTGCTGCGGCTGCGCAACGACGTGCTCGCGTTCCACTCGGCACCGACCGGCCAGGGCGGCACTGGCGCAGTGCTGGTGCTGCTGGCGCGGCGTTGACGAACCCGGCGACCGACCCGGTAGAGTCGAAGGTTGGTCGACTGCCTTGTGCGGCACCTCGCCAGAACCCCGCGGTGCGCGCGATGGTCGACTAACTGTGATCTCTCTGTACGTTGTTCATCCGGGACATCTTTGGAAAATGGTGGTTACCACACCGTTCCAGCCCCCAAAGAGCCCGGATGAACAATCATAAAA
>NZ_QETL01000143.1:0-8197 GCF_003105135.1 Stenotrophomonas sp. SPM
CGGCGAGCGCGCAGCGCGGCATGAATCAAATGCAGCCGGGCATGGCCCGGCGCTACCGAAGCGGCGCGGTAGCTCCACGCCATGCGTGGGTGCACCCCCACCCGGTACAATCACCGCTCTGTTTTCCCCCAACGCACCGGAGCGACCATGTCCCGCCAGATCATCAACACCGAAAAGGCTCCTGCCGCCATCGGCCCGTACTCGCAGGCCGTGCGCGCCGGCAACACCGTGTATTTCTCCGGCCAGATTCCGCTGGACCCGGCCACCGGCGACATCGTCGGCGTGGGTGACGTGGAAGCGCAGGCCCGCCGCGCCTTCGACAACCTCAAGGCCGTGGCCGAAGCCGCCGGTGGTTCGCTGGACAAGGTCGTGCGCCTGGGCCTGTACCTGACCGACCTGGCCGAATTCGCCAAGGTCAACGCGGTCATGCAGGACTACTTCCAGGCCCCGTTCCCGGCCCGTTCCACCATCGAAGTCTCCGGCCTGCCGAAGGGCGCCAACTTCGAGGTCGACGCGGTGATGGTCATCGACTGACCCACCCGTGGCACGCAAGGCGGCGGTCACCCCGGCACTGTCACCGTCCGGCGAAGCATCCCTGGCGATGCTGGCGGGCGTGGGCCCGGCCGTGGCCGCCAAACTGCAGGCGCGTGGCCTGGCCACCCTGCAGGATCTGTGGCTGCACCTGCCGCTGCGCTATGAAGACCGCACCCGGCTGACCCGCATCGAAGACCTGCGCCCGGGCATGCCCGCGCAGGTGGAAGTGCGGGTCACCGCGGTCGAACGCGGCATGCGCTACCGGCCCATGCTGAAGGTGGCGGTGGAAGACGAAGGGCGGGGCACCCTGGTGCTGCGCTTCTTCCACTTCCGCCAGCAGCAGGTCGGCCAGTTCGCGGTGGGCAACCGGCTGCGCTGCTTCGGCACGCCCAAGCCCGGCCACCTCGGCCTGGAAATCGTCCACCCCAGCTACCAGGTACTGGGCCGCAACGACGATCCCGAACTTGGCGACCGTCTCGACCCGGTGTATCCCACCGTGGAAGGCGTCGGCCCTATGACCATGCGCAAGCTGATCAGCCAGGCCCTGGACCGCCTGCCCGAGGAAAGCACGCTGGAACTGCTGCCCACGGGCTGGCTCGACGGCCTGGGCCTGCCTTCGCTGCGCAGCGCGCTGCTGACCGTGCACCAGCCGCCACCGGATGCCGATCTGGCCGCGCTGGCCGCCGGCACCCATCCGGCGCAGCGGCGCCTGGCGATGGAAGAACTGCTGGCCCACCACCTCAGTCTGCGCCGCCAGCGCATTGCCCAGCAGGCGCACCATGCGCCGCCGCTGGCCGGCCCGGGCAAGCTGGCCAAGGCCCTGCTGAAGCAGCTGCCGTTCGCGCTGACCGGCGCGCAGGCGCGCGTGTTCAAGCAGATCCGCGAAGACCTCGCACGCCCCAGCCCGATGCTGCGGCTGGTGCAGGGCGACGTCGGTTCCGGCAAGACCGTGGTGGCCGCGCTGGCCGCCATGCTGGCGGTGGAGCAGGGCAAGCAGGTCGCCTTGGCCGCACCCACCGAGCTGCTGGCCGAACAGCACCTCAACAATCTTCGCGGTTGGCTGGAACCGCTGGGCGTGCGCGTCTGCTGGCTGGCCGGCAAGGTCACCGGCAAGGCGCGCACCAAGGTGATCGAGCAGGTCGCCAATGGCGAAGCCCAGGTCGTGGTCGGCACCCATGCGCTGATGCAGGAAGCGGTGGTGTTCCACGACCTGGCCCTGGCCATCGTCGATGAGCAGCACCGCTTCGGCGTGCACCAGCGGCTGGCCCTGCGTGACAAGGGGGCAGGCGCACACAGCGTGCCGCACCAGCTGGTGATGACCGCCACGCCCATTCCGCGCACGCTGGCGATGTCCGAGTACGCCGACCTGGATGTATCGGCCATCGACGAACTGCCGCCCGGTCGAACGCCGGTGCAGACCGTGGCGCTGAACAACGATCGCCGCCCCGAACTGATCGAACGCATCGCGTTGGCCTGCCAGGAAGGGCGCCAGGTGTACTGGGTCTGCACGCTCATCGAGGAAAGCGAAGAGCTGGATGCCACGCCTGCCCAGGCCACGTACGAATCGCTGCAGGCGCTGTTGCCCGGCGTGCGCGTGGGCCTGGTACATGGCCGGCTAAAGGCTGCGGAAAAGCTGGCCACGATGGTTGCGTTCAAGGCTGGCGAGATCGATCTGCTGGTGGCGACCACCGTGATCGAAGTGGGCGTGGACGTACCCAATGCCTCGCTGATGGTGATCGAGAACGCCGAGCGCCTGGGCCTGGCCCAGCTGCACCAGCTGCGCGGTCGGGTGGGGCGTGGTTCGGCGGTGTCGCGCTGCGTGCTGCTGTACCAGGCGCCGCTTTCGCAGATGGCGCGCGAGCGCCTGCAGACCATGCGCGAAACCAACGATGGCTTCGTCATCGCCGAGAAGGATCTGGAACTGCGCGGTCCCGGTGAACTGCTGGGTACCCGCCAGACCGGCCTGGCCGGCTTCCGCATTGCCGACCTGGCCCGCGATGCCGGCCTGCTGCCCGGCGTGCACGACCTGGCCGAACGCCTGCTGGCCCAGCAACCCGCGCTGGCCGACCGCGTGGTCAACCGCTGGATCGGCTCCGCCGTCCGTTACGCCTCGGCGTAAGCGGCGAAGGGGTCAGACCCCATTCCCGCGACGCTCATCCACGCATGGCGCGGCGCTACTTCGCGCTGCGCGCGTGAGTCGAGCATGGCTCGACTCTACAGACAGCCTTCTCGATCATTTTGTTCATCCACGCATGGCGTGGATCTACTGGTCACCGGGAAACTGTCGAAGGCGGAGTGGCTCCGGTTGCGGGGGCGTGAGCCGCATGGGTGCGGCGACCGAGCTTACAGGGACGCACTTGCAGCGTCCCCCGCAACCGGACCCACCCCGCCATCCCCCAGCCAACCAGCTTTTGACGTTGCTGTTGCCGTTGCTCCTGCCCCAGCGGGTGCAGGGCGCAGCCCTGCCGAACCCCAACCCCCCGTACTTGCAACGGTCATCAACCCGGTCCACACTTCGTTGCCGATCTGAAGACGGCAACGATGACCCACAAGATCCCGCTGTTGATCGACACCGACCCCGGTGTGGACGACGCCCTGGCCCTGCTGATGGCCTTCGCCGATGAACGGCACGACGTGGTCGCCCTGACCATCGCTGCCGGCAACGTCGGCCTCGAATACACCGTCCGCAACGCCCTCAAGCTCTGCGACGTCGTCGGCCGCACCGACGTGCCGGTGTTCGCTGGCAGCCCCGATCCGCTGCTGCACCCTTCGATGGATGCTGCCCACGTGCACGGCCGCGACGGATACGGCGACGTGGACCTGCCGCCGCCCAGCCGCCACGCCGAGGCCGAACACGCCGCGCTGGCCATCCTGCGCCTGTCGCACCAGTACGCCGGCGAGCTGATGCTGGTGATGCTCGGCCCGCTGACCAACCTGGCGCTGGCGCTGAAGCTGGACCCGACCCTGCCCCAGCGCATCAAGCGCATCGTGGTGATGGGCGGTGCCGTCACCTGCCACGGCAACATCACTCCGGCCGCCGAATTCAACATCGCCTTCGACCCCGAAGCGGCGCATGTGGTGTTCACCTCGTTCAAGCATCTGCTGGTGTCCGACTGGGAGGCCACTGTCGCCCACGGCCTGCCGCTGGAGCAGGCGGAGCAGTGGCTGAAGGCCGATTCCGACCGCGCTCGCTTCTACGAGCTGATCTCGCGCAAGACCCGCGCGCTGTCCGAAGACGCCAAGGGTGGCCGCTGGTACACCGCCGATGCGGTGGCCATGGCCTGGGCGCTGAACCCGGAAGGCCAGCTGCAGGTGGAATCGCGTCCGCTTAACGTGGAACTGAACGGTACGTTCAGCCGCGGCGCCACCATCGTCGACTGGAACCGCCAGACCGGCCAGCCGGACAACTGCGACCTGCTGATGGCCTACGACCAGGCCCGTTTCGAGGCCCTGGTCCGCCAGGCGCTGGGCGCCAATTGATCCCGATGTGCAGACACCGGTTGCCCCGCTCGGCAACCGGTGTTTATAATGCCGCTCTTGACCACCAGCCCACTTACGGTGTGAGCCCATGAAGGCCGATATCCATCCGAACTACCGCGACGTCGTCTTCGAAGACGTCACTTCCGATTTCAAGATCCTGACCCGCTCCACCATGGCGACCAAGGAAACCACCACCTGGACCGACGGTAACGAATACCCGCTGGTCAAGGTCGAAATTTCCTCTGCTTCGCACCCGTTCTACACGGGCAAGCACAAGGTGATCGACACCTCGGGCCGTATCGACAAGTTCCAGAAGCGCTACGCGCGCTGATCCGTCGATCCAGCTTCGAACCGACGGCCGCGCTTTGCGCGGCCGTTTGTTTTTGTCCGGCGCCCACCCAACAGGCGTTTGGAATGGCGGAACAGACCGTTCAGGGGATGGCGTCTTTGCCCATCAAGGCCGCTTGCCGGCAGGCTTGCCCCTGCCCGTCGTCTACGACTTCCGTCTAGCACCCGACAAATGCTGCTGTGCGATAATGGGCAGATCCCCGGCACAGGCCGAGGACGTCATTCACGTGCCTGACCAACGCGCTTGGGCAGGCGCCTTCCCATGAAGGAGCGCACACAGTGTCCGATCTTGATCAGGTCACGCTCAACGCCGGCGACACGTCGGTCGTTCTGCCCGTCATCAAACCCACCCTTGGCAACGACTGCGTCGACATTGCGAAGCTGACCAAGGAAACGGGGTTCTTCACCTACGATTCCGGCTTTACCGCGACGGCCAGCTGCAAGTCTGCCATCACCTACATCGACGGCGACAAGGGCGTGCTGCTGTACCGCGGCTACCCCATCGAACAGCTGTCGGAGAAGTCGAGCTACGTCGAAGTGGCCTACCTGCTGATCAACGGCGAGCGCCCGAGCGCCGAGCAGCTGAAGGCCTTCACCGATGAGCTGGCTGCCGAAGCCAATGTCGATGAGTCGATCAACACCCTGATCGGCAGCTTCGCCAAGGATGCCCACCCGATGGCCATCCTGACCGCCGCCATCGCGCAGCTGTCGGCCATCTACCACGACTCGTTGGACCTGTCCGACGCCGAACAGCGCCGCCAGGCTGCCGTGCGCCTGATCGCCAAGGTGCCGACCCTGTCGGCCCTGATCTACCGCCACGGCAAGGGCCTGCCGGCCAACAAGCCGGACACCTCGCTGGATTACGTCAGCCGCTTCCTGAAGCAGACCTTCGAGTCGGCGGATGGCCAGTACGATCTGAACCCGGACGTGGTCAAGGCACTGGACCTGCTGTTCATCCTGCACGCCGACCACGAGCAGAACGCCTCGACCTCGACCGTGCGCCTGGTCGGTTCGACCGGTGCCAACCCGTACGCGTCGGTCGCCGCTGGCGTCACCGCGCTGTGGGGTCCGGCCCACGGCGGTGCCAACGAAGCCGTGCTGAAGATGCTGGAAGAGATCGGCACTGCCGACAACGTCGAATCCGCCGTGGTCAAGGCCAAGGACAAGACCTCCGGCTTCCGCCTGATGGGCTTCGGCCACCGCGTGTACAAGAACTTCGACCCGCGCGCCAAGGTCATCGGCGTGATGACCAGCAAGGTGCTGGAACAGCTGGGCGTGCAGGATCCGCTGCTGGACGTGGCCGTGAAGCTGGAACAGGCCGCGCTGCAGGACGAGTACTTCGTCGCCCGCAAGCTGTACCCGAACGTCGATTTCTACAGCGGCATCATCTACAAGGCGCTGCAGATCCCGACCGAAATGTTCACCGTCATGTTCGCCCTGGGCCGTACCTCCGGCTGGGTGTCGCATTGGTTGGAACAGCAGGTCGACCCGGAAATGAAGATCGGCCGTCCGCGCCAGGTCTACACCGGCGCAGACGTGCGCGACTACCAGGGCTGATCGCCTGCGGTAGGTTGTGATGAAAACGCCCCGCATTGCGGGGCGTTTTTTGTGTGCGCGTGCGGTGAAAGAATCATCCACGCATGGCGTGGATCTGCTGGTGGTGGCGCCGGGCCAAGCCCGGCGAGCCAGCGGCCGCCGAAGATGCCGCCGGGCATGGCCCGGCGCTACCGCAGCTGTGGTTTACCCGTTGCTGTATGCACGGGCAGGCACCTGAATGAAAGGGCGGCCGCTTCACATGCTTTCGTACAAATTGCATGGGCGTCCGGTTGCGCAGAGAGCACGCTGATTGCGTCATTCACTGAGGACCCTGCCATGAAGCGACTTCTCCCCATCATCCTGGCCGTTGCGCCGTTCACCGCGCTCTCCGTTCCTGCCCATGCCCAGTACACCGGCCCCGGTGCCCACGCTGCAGTCACCACGGTGACCGAAGCACGCAGCCAGCGTGATGACCAGCCGGTGATACTGCGCGGCACCCTCATTGCGAAGGTGGGTCACGAGCGCTATCGCTTCAAGGACGCGACCGGCGAAATCGAGGTGGAGATTGATGACGACGATCTGCCACACCATGCGCCCATCAGTGCCGACACCGTGGTTGAGCTGCGCGGCGAAGTGGATACGCACCGCTTCAAGCCCACCGACATCGATGTCGACCACGTGCGCGTTGTGCCCGGCCCGTAACATGTGGCAGGTAGCGCCGGGCGATGCCCGGCGGGAGTGAGTCGGATCCCTTTGCACCGCAAAGGGATCTGACCCCAGACGTAATGCTCTGGCAGCTGCCAACCTTGGTTGGCACGCTCCGCCATGAAGCGGCTTACGCCGCCTGCAGCTGCACATGCCCATATTCGGCCAGCGCCCGGCACGCAAACAACAGCCCCTCGCGCGCGCTGTCACTGACCTGCACGCTGTCATCCCCATTCACGTCAAGGCTGGCCATCGGCGGCTTCCAGCTGGCGGATGCGCTGCAGGCAGATCAGCAGGGTAATGCTGTCGGCCCTGCGTGTGCCTGGAATCTGGGTGGCAAGCAGAGTGTCTTCCAGGGGGCCGGCCAGATCATCAGGCAAGCGCGCGGCGGCCTCACCCAAGGTGGCGTAGAGATAGGGGTATTTCGATTCGCTCATGGCGGCGACTTTATGCGTGTTGCAGAGGAGCCACCCCGCAGAAGGCGAGGGTGGCGGACGGTGCGTGGTTGCAATACCGGGGGCTGGTTCAGACTTGCCGGTGGGCACGAGGCCCCCACGCACTGCCCGCCACAAAGGAGCGGACGGATTGCCTGCCGACGCCGCGCACAGGGATGCACGACGCCGACAGACAAGCGTAAACAGCAAGCCAACCCACGGGATTGCAAGCCCGTGCCATCCATTGTCGGTGGCGTGCCCATGATGGGAAGCAATCGCCTGCAGCCCAATGAGAAAAGTGGGAAACTCGAAAAAATACGAGTTCTTGCAGGGGCAGCGCCGTCGCCGCCAAAGCAGGCTGATTCCGACAATCCGGGGCTGCGCGCGCCAAGATCGTGTGATTCAAGGGTCTCGCCGCGTTCACAAGCGTGCGCGCAGCCTCAGGACGCCCGCTGCACCCGCAGCACTGCCTACACGGAGCGTCCGTCCCATGAGTACCCGATTCGATCCGCCCGCGCGCGGCCCCCTTGGCGGCGATGTCGCCACGGTGGTCACTGCGCCCATCGTCGCGCCCGCCAGCGAAAGTGCTGTGTCGTGGGGCGCGATCTTTGCCGGTGCCGCCGCTGCCGCGGCGCTCTCGCTCATCCTGCTGATCCTCGGTGTGGGCCTGGGGCTTTCCTCGGTGTCGCCGTGGTCGTTTGAAGGCGTCAGCAAGGAAACCTTCGGCTGGTCCAGCATCGCGTGGCTCACCTTCACCGCTCTGGCTGCCTCCGGCCTGGGCGGCTACCTGGCGGGCCGCCTGCGCACCAAGTGGACGCAGATCCACGGCGATGAGACCTATTTCCGCGATACCGCGCACGGCTTCGTGGCGTGGGCGGTGGCTACGCTGCTGACGGCCGGCCTGCTGACCTCGGCCATTGGTGGCGTGCTGGGCGCGGGTGCCAAGGTGGCCGGAGCCACAGCAGGCGCTGCTGCTTCCACTGCGGGTGTGGCTGCCGCTGGGGCTGGAGCCGCTGCGGCCGGCGGCCCGGAAGGCGACCTCAACTACTGGGTGGATTCGCTGTTCCGCAGCGCCAGCGCCCCGGCCACCGATACTGCCGCCGCACCGCCGGCGCCGACCGCCGCGCCGATGGACCCCGCCGTACCGCCGCCGCCGGCTG
>NZ_QETL01000144.1:0-7579 GCF_003105135.1 Stenotrophomonas sp. SPM
CGGAATACGAGAAGTCCTTCAGGTCGCGCACGATGCGGGTCACCCGCTCGATGCCCTCGCGCGACTCCGCCATCAACTGCGGCAGGTCGCGGCTGATGATGTTCGAACGAGGCACGCGCGGCGTCCGCGTTGCCCAGCTGCGCCTGGCAGCGGCCCAGCTGGCTGTGGAATTCGGCCACCGTGGCTGGCAACGCATCGGCCTCGCGGGCCGCCAACGGCTGCAGCGGTTGCAGGTGCGCCAGGCAATCGCGGTCACGACCGAGCATGCGCAGCGCGCGACCACGCTGGGTCACCGCTTCCAGCTGCAGGGCGGGCGGCACGTCGTCAACCTGCTGCAGCAGCCGGCGCTGCTGGTCCAGGGTCTGCAGCGCCAGCTGGTAATCACCCAGGCCGATCCGCAGGCGGCCGATTACCCCCTCCAGCTCGGCCAGCGCCAGTGGCTGGTCGGCCAGTTCGGCCTCGCCACGCTGTTGCCCGGTGGCCAGCAGCTGCGGCACGTCGAAATGGCCGTGGCGTTCGCTGGCGGCCTTGTCGAACAGACTGACGGTGAAATCCTGCATGGCCTGCGCGCGGGCCATTTCCACCTGCGCCTGGCGCGCCTGCCACAGCGCGATGGAGGTGGTGCCGAGCAGGGCCAGCACCGCCACCGAGGCCAGCGCCACGCCCCAGCGGTGGCGGCCGATGTACTTGTTCACGCGGTAGCCCACGCCCGGCGGCCGGGCCTGGATCGGCCGGCCCTGCAGGTAGTGCCGCAGGTCGCAGGCCAGGGCCTCGGCCGAGGCGTAGCGCTGCGCGGGATCCTTCTGCAGGGCCTTTTCCAGCAGCACGTCGAGGTCACCGCGCAGCTGCCGGGCCTGACGCTGCAGCGCGCGCCGTGCGGCGCCTGGCTGGTCGGCCAGCCGCAGCAGCAATGACGATGCACGCGGCACCTGCACGTCGAGGATCGAGCGCTCCCATTCGGCATCGCTGTGCCTGCGCAGGCGGTAGGGCTTGTGCCCGGTCACCACTTCAAACAGCACTACGCCCAGCGAATAGACATCGGTGAGGGTGGTGACCGCCTCGCCGCGTACCTGTTCCGGCGCGGCGTAGTGCAGGGTGAAGGCGCGTACTTCGGTGGGCGGGTGGGTGGCATCGGCGGCGTCATGGTCGAGCAGCGCGGCGATGCCGAAATCCAGCAGCTTCACCGTGCCGTCGGCGCGGACCAGGATGTTGGAAGGCTTGAGGTCGCGGTGCACCACCAGGTTGGCATGGGCATGGCTGACCACCGCGCAGACCTGCAGCATCAGCTGCAGGCGCGTTTCCAGCGACGGTTCCAGGCGTCGGCAGTAATCGCTGATCGGCTCGCCTTCCACGTAGTCCAGAGCCAGGTAAGGCTGGCCCTGCTGGTCCACGCCGGCATCCAGCAGCTGGGCCAGGTGCGGGTGCTGCAGCCGGGCGAGGATCTGCCGTTCGCGGCCGAAGCGCTGGCGCAGCCCGGGATCGGCCACGCCGCTGCGCAGCAGCTTCAGCGCCACCTGGCGCTGGTACAGGCCATCACAGCGCTCGGCCAGCCAGACCTCGCCCATGCCGCCCTCGCCCAACGGGCTCAGCAGGCGGTAGGGCCCCACCTGGCTGCCCGCGCGCCCGGGTGGCGCCGCGGTCCACAGCGGCTGGGCCATGAATTCCTGGCTGTCGGCCTCCTGCAGCAGCAGGTGTTCCAGGTCGCGGCCCAGGGTCGGGTCGTGCTCGGCCAGGCGCTGCAGGCGCAGCTGCCGTGCCTCCGGGGCCAGCTCCAGCAGCTGGTCCAGCCAGGACGACAGTAGCTGCCAGCGCGCGGCATCCATGGTCGGCCTGCGCGCCTCAGTCGCCGCGCATCGCCGCCAGCAGGAACAGCCGCGCCTTCTGCCAGTCACGGCGGATGCTGCGCTCCGAGCGCTGGCTGAGTTCGGCGATCTCCTGTTCGGACAGGCCGGCGAAATAGCGCAGCTCGACCACCCGTGCCAGGTGCGCATCGACGGCCTGCAGTCGCTCCAGGGCAACGTCCAGGGCCAGCAGGTCCTCGTCCAGGCGCACGCCGCTGCTGCTGTTCTCGGGAATCTCGGCCACCCGTTTCAGGTCACCGCCGCGCTTGCGCGCCAGCCGGTTGCGCGCGTAGTCGACCACTACGCTGCGCATGGCCGAGGCGGCATAGGCGAAGAAATGCGCGCGATCCTCGAAGCGCGCCGCGCCGCGGCTGCCGAGCAGTTTCAGGTAGGACTCATGCACCAGCGAGGTGGCGTCCAGGGTACGTCCCTGCTGGCCGGCCAACTGGCGCCGGGCCATGCCGTGCAGCTCCTGGTACAGCGTGGTAAGCACGCGGTCCAGCGCCGTGCGGTCACCGCCGCGCGCGGCATCCAGCCAGACGGTGATATCCGGTCCTTCGTCCATCGCAACGTCCCCCCGCAGCGGATGCTGAGCGGACTATAACGCTGCCGGAGTGCGCTGCATGAAGAGATTCAGCGCTGGCAGCGGCTGCACCACACGCTGGCGCGCTGGCCGATCATCGCGTGCTTGAGCGGGCGACCGCACTGCGGGCACGGCAGGCCGTCGCGGCCGTAGACCAGCAGCTCCTGCTCGAAGTAGCCCGGGGCGCCATCGGGGCTGATGAAATCGCGCAGGGTGGTGCCGCCGCGGGTGATGGCGTAGCCGAGGGTGTCCTTCACTTCGCGGGCCAGGCGCCGGTAGCGTTCGCGCGAGATCTTGCCGGCCTCGCGCAGCGGGCTGATGCCAGCCTTGAACAGGCTTTCGGCGGCGTAGATGTTGCCCACCCCGACCACCACCGCCTGGTCCATCAGGAAGGCTTTCACCGGTGCGCTGCGGCCACGGCTGCGCTCGAACAGGTAATCGCCGTCGAAGGCCTCGTCCAGCGGCTCCGGGCCCAGCCCCTGCAGCAGCGGGTGCACCTCGCCGGCCGGCTGCCAGAGCAGGCTGCCAAAGCGGCGCGGGTCGTTGAAACGCAGCAGGCGGCCGTTGTCCAGGCTGATGTCCACGTGGTCGTGGGTGCGCAGCGGGGTGTCACCCGGCAGCACGCGCAGGCTGCCCGACATGCCCAGGTGCAGCACGGCGCTGCCCACGGCGGTATCCAGCAGCAGGTACTTGGCCCGCCGGCGCACCGCGTCGATGCGCTGTCCCGGCAGCAGATCGGCCACTTCCGGCGGAATCGGCCAGCGCAGGTCGGCGCGGCGCAGGATCACGCCATGGACGCGGCGGCCTTCCAGATGCGGCGCCAGGCCGCGGCGGGTGGTTTCTACTTCGGGCAGTTCAGGCATGGGCTGATTCTACGCCGGGCCACGCGAAGCCCGGCACCGGCTACGATTCCAGGTCGTTCGCTTCGACCAGGAAGGCGCCCTCGACCAGCGCGCCACGTCCGCCCAGCCGCCAGAACGCCAGATAGGGGGCGAAGTCGATCGCCTGCGGGGCCAGGGGCTGGGTGATGTACCAGCCCAGATAAAGATCGGAGGCGATGTGGTACAGCGCCTCGTCGAGCGCGGCCATCTGTGGGCTGTCCAGCGTGCGCGCCTCGTGCACCGCATCGCAGATGACATCGTGCAGGTAGTCGGCCGGGCCCGACCCGCGCAACGCCGCTTCCAGGCGCTCGGCCGGAGCGGACACCACGGGCACCTCGCGCAGCATGGCCTGCAGGCCGGGCTCACCGGCAGCGCCGGCCACGCGCGCCAGCTCGTCCAGCCAGGCGCGCGCGGCAGCCGCCCGTGCCTGTGCATCACCGGCGATGGCCGGTTGCAGGTACAGGTGGTCGCCCCAGTGGCCGGCGGCGAGCACGTCCAGCGCGCGCGACCGCAGTTCGTCGGCATGCGGGAAAGCGGCGAACACGGTCGCCAGTGTGTCCGCGTCGGTCACGCCCTGCAGCAGGCCGGAGAAATACCAGTCCTCCTGCTCGCTGCGCCCAGCGCAGAAATCGAGCCATTCGGCGAGGAGTTCGTCGTCCATCGGGTCATCCATGATCAGCGCGGCGGCGCAGAAAGTTCACGTGCATCCAGGTAGCCATCGCCGTTGGCATCCTGCTTGTGGAAGCGCTGCACGATCACCTGGCGCTGCTGTTCGCGGGTGATCGGCCTGCCCTTGCCACCGGGCAGCTCGTCGGCGGTCAGCACGCCGTCGCCGTTGCGGTCCATGTGGTCGAAGGCATACAGCATCCACTGCACGTACTCGGCTTCGCTGACCTTGCCGTCGCCGTCGCTGTCCATGCGCTGCAGGTAGGTGGCGGTGTCGGTGACCTGCGCGGAGGCGACCAGCGGCAGCAGGCACAGCAGCGAAACCAGCAGCTGCCTCATGCGCCCACCAGGGTGTAGCCCTTCAAACGCGCGGCGTAGGCCTGCAGGGCGGCGATGCCGCTTTCCTCGGCCTCGTGGCACCACGCCTGCAGGTGGCGCAGGCGCTCGGCGGCATCATGGCCGCGGGCTTCCAGCAGCGCGGCCAGGCGCGCGCGGTACTCGACCAGGGTGCGGATGCGCGGGCGCTGCGCGACCCATTCGCTGAGCTGGGCGCGGCTGTCCGGCTGCAGCCAGCGGCCATCGTTGACCAGGCCCCGGCGCAGGCGGCGCGGCAGCAGGCGACGCAGCTTGGCCCCGGCCTGGGTGGCCTCTTCGCGCAGGGCCGGCATGAACACGTTGCGCTGGTAATCGGTCATTGCCTGGAAGCGGTGCGACAGCAGCGCCTTCAGGGTCTCGGCATCAGGCACGGCGATGTTCGGGCGCACGTCCATGGCTGGCGCCACCCGCAGCACCTTGGCCAGGCGCAGCGCCTGCAGCAGGCGGATCGCGCTCCAGCCGATGTCGAACTCCCAGCGGCGCATCGCAAAGCGCGCCGAACTGGGGAACGCGTGGTGGTTGTTGTGCAGTTCCTCGCCACCGATCCAGAACGCCCACGGCGTCAGGTTGGTGGAGGTGTCGGCCGACTCGTAGTTGCGGTAGCCCCACCAGTGGCCCAGGCCGTTGACCACGCCCGCCGCCCAGAACGGAATCCAGGCCATCTGGATCGCCCACAGGGCCACGCCGGGCAGGCCGAACAACACGCTGTTGATGACCAGCAGCAGCACCGGGCCGAGGGTGGCGCGCGGCGTGTAGAGGTGGCGCTCGATGGCATCGTCGGGCGTGCCGCGGCCGTACTGTTCGATGTCCGCACGCATGCCGCGGGCTTCGCGGTACAGCTCCACGCCATGCCAGAACACCTTGCCGATGCCGCGGGTGACCGGGCTGTGCGGGTCGTCCTCGGTTTCCACCTTGGCGTGGTGCTTGCGGTGGATGGCCACCCACTCGCGGGTGATCATCGAGGTGGTCAGCCACAGCCAGAAGCGGAAGACATGCGCGACCGCCGGATGGAAATCGACCCCGCGATGGGCCTGGCTGCGGTGCAGGTACAAGGTGACCGAGAAGATGGTGAGCTGGGTGAACACCAGCAGCACCGCCAGCATGGCCCAGCCGCCCAGGCCGAGCACGCCACCGGTAAGCAGGGAGATCAGGGCATCGGGCATGGCGGCACTCCAGATCGACGCGGGGATGGCAGACATGATGGGCGCTTAAGTTGCAAACTGCACCCTCGCGGCGGTGTTCGTGCACCGTCATGAAGTGCCACCGTTCACAGTTGGGGACCTGAGTTGTCGAGCCTTGATCCGCGCGCCCATGCCGTTACCACTGCCCCGTCCACCGGGGCGCTGCCCCCGCTGATCGAACTGGACCAGGCCAGCGTGGTGCGCGGACAGGTGAAGGTCCTGCACGGGCTCAGCCTGCGCATCGCCCAGGGCCAGCACACCGCGCTGCTGGGCCCGAACGGCTGCGGCAAGTCGACCTTCATCAAGCTGATCACGCGCGAGCTGTACCCGCTGGCCCAGGCCGACTGGCGGGTCGCGGTGAAGGTGCTGGGGCAGAACCGCTGGCAGGTTGATCGGCTGCGCTCGCAGCTGGGCATCGTCACCGGCGACCTCAGCAGCAACCTGTCCGACATGCCGGGCCTGACCGTGGAACAGGCGGTGCTGTCGGGCTTCTTCGCCAGCTATGTGGTGCCGGCGTTCCGCGAAGTGACGGCGGACATGCGGGCACGGGTGGGCGAGACGCTGGCGATGACCGGGGCACTGGCCCTGCGCGAGCGTGCGTATGCCGAACTGTCGGCCGGCGAGACCCGCCGCGTGCTGATCGCCCGCGCCCTGGTCAACCGGCCGCAGGCGTTGCTGCTGGACGAGCCGTCCACCGGCCTGGACCTGGTGGCGCGGCAGCAGCTGGTGGCGACCATGCGCGTGCTGGCCCAGCAGGGCATCACCCTGGTGCTGGTCACCCACCACATCGAGGAAGTGATTCCCGAGATCGAGCGGGTGGTGCTGCTGCGCGATGGCCGCGTGCTGGCCGATGGCACCCGCGAGGAACTGCTGCGCGACGAGCCGCTGTCGGCGGTGTTTGGTGGTGCGATCAGCGTGGTGGAACAGAATGGGGTCTTGACCGCGTACGCGGGTTGATCGACAGCCGAGCATGGGCTCGGCTCTACATCATGCAACGCGGCGGGCCGGTGTATCCGGCCCGCCACGTTCTGCTCAGAACCGCAGCGCCAGCGCGCGCGATTCGATCGGCGCCATCCGGCTCTGGTCCTGCAGCTGCAGGTCACGCAGCTCATACGGTGCGCCGAAGCCGGCCGGCAGCGCGGCCTGGTCGAACGGCAGCACCAGCACGCCACGGCCGGCACCTTCGAACCACGCCGCCGCATGCGCCTGTGCCACCGGCTTCAGCTGGCCGTCGGTGCCGGTGGCGTACAGCGTGCCGCGCGCTTCGTAACGACCCGCGGCGGCCACCTGCAGCGGCAGGCTCACTTGGCGGCTGGCCGCATCGGGCGTGGCCTGGCCGCTGAAGCGAGCCGTCGGCTGCGCCACCGCGAAGGCCACCTTGCCATCGCGCAGCACGCCGTCGGCCTGGGCGAACACCTGCAGTTCCCACAGCCCCTGCACCGTGCTGGCCTCCGCCGGAATGCGCACCTGCGCGCGCAGGCTGCCATCAGTGGTGCGCAGCAGGCGTTGCGGCCAGCTGCGGCCATCCGGTGCCACCAGCAGGGCTTCACCGCCCAGGCTGCCGCGGCGCGTGGCCAGCTTCGCGGTACTGGCACCATCCTCCAGCAGTCGTGCCTGCAGCTGCACGCTGCCGCCGGCCAGTACCTGCGCTTGGTTGACCTGCACCTCCAGCCGCACCGGGCTGTTGGGTTCCAGCACCTGCACCACATAGCGGCCCTGCGCCTGCGCGCTCTGCAGCCGGTAGGCGCCCACTGCGCTGCTGACACCGGTGCGCAGCATGCTGCTGCCATCGTTTACCGCCATGCCCGCAGCCTGCAGCTGCCGCGCATCGACGCTGCGCGCGACGCTGGTGCGGCCGGCCGCATCGCGTACCTGCAGGGCGTCGGCGGGCAGCGCGCGGGCACCGGCGCCCGGGCTGACCTGGATCACCGCATCCGGTGCGCTCAGCGGCAGGTCCAGCCCGCGTTGCAGTTCGGCGGCGTCGACCTGTTGCCAGTAGCTGCGGCTGACCGCCGCGTAGGCGCCCGGTGCCTGCAGCGGCTGCGCCGGGTC
>NZ_QETL01000145.1:0-7496 GCF_003105135.1 Stenotrophomonas sp. SPM
GGGTCCGGTTGCGGGGGCGTGAGCCGCATGGATGCGGCGACCGAGCTTACATGGACGTACTTGCAGCGTCCCCCGCAACCGGACCCACCCCGCCATCCCAAGGACAGCCCGCTTTTGACGTTGATCTTGCCGGCCAGAGGCCGGTGCCTCTGCAGGTGCCGGGCGGCAGCCCGGCCCAAGCCCCCCACCCACGCAGGTAGAATGCACACATGGCTCTCTCCCTGCTCTCGTCCCTCAAGCCAGTCGCCGGCCGTGCCCTGCAGACCGCACTGAACCGCGCACTGGCGCTGGATCCGGATACCCGGCACGCCCTGGCCAGCCTCGACGGCCGCCACATCGACCTGACCCTGGACGCACCGTCGCTGGCGATGCGCATCAGCGTCGATGGCGACATGCTGCGTGTCGGCCCGGTGGATGCACAGGAAGCCGACCTGGCCGTGCGCAGCAGCCTGGCCGGCGTGCTTGCCCAGCTGCCGCTGCTGGCCAACGCCCGCCGCGGCAACGACAACGGCAAGGGCCGCGTGCGCGTGGCCGGCGATGCCGAACTGGCGCGCCGCCTGCAGCAGCTGGCCAAGGGCTTCGACCCCGACTGGCAGCAGCCCTTCGTCAGCGTGTTCGGCGAAGTACTCGGCGTGCAGGTCGCCAACACCCTGCGCAGCGCCCTGCAGCACGCGCGCCAGGGCGCCATCGATCTGGCCCACAGCGCCGCCGAATTCATTACCGAGGAGTCGCGCGACGTGGTGCCACGTGCCGAACTGGATGCCTTCCACGACGACGTGGACGTGTTGCGTGACGATGTCGAGCGCCTCGGCGCACGCGTGCAGCGCCTGCGGGGTGCCGCATGAAGGCGCTGCTGCGGGCCAACCGCATCGGCCGCGTCATCCTGCGCTACCGCCTCGACGACCTGCTGCAGGGCACCCCGGCCGAGCGCTGGCTGCGCCTGGCCAAGCCCTTCGTACCGCGTGCCTCGGCCGACATCGCCTCGCAGTCGCGTGGTGCGCGTCTTCGCCTGGCGCTGCAGGACCTCGGCCCGATCTTCGTCAAGTTCGGGCAGATCCTGTCCACCCGCCGCGACCTGGTGCCGCCGGACGTGGCCAGCGAACTGACCCTGCTGCAGGACCGGGTCAAGCCCTTCGATGGCGACACCGCGCGCCGCATCGTCGAGGAAGCGCTGGGCCTGCCGGTCAGCGAGGCCTTTGCCAGCTTCGACACCGAGCCGCTGGCCTCGGCCTCGATCGCGCAGGTTCATGCCGCGACCCTCGGCGATGGCCGCCAGGTGGTGGTGAAGGTGCTGCGCCCGGGCATCGAGAAGCAGATCGACGCCGACATCGCCCTGCTCAATTCGCTGGCCGCGCTGGTCGAGCGTACCCACCCGCGCGCCGACAAGATCCGCCCGCGCGAAGTGGTGGCCGAGGTCGAGAACACCCTGGCCGCCGAACTGGACCTGCAGCGCGAAGGCGCCAATGCCAGCGTGCTGCGCCGCTTCTGGGAAAACAGCGACGACCTGTACGTGCCGGAAGTGATCTGGAGCCACACCGCCGAGCGCGCGCTGACCCTGGAGCGGGTGTGGGGCATTCCCTCCGATGACATCGTCGCGCTGGACAAGGCCGGCATCGACCGCAAGGCGCTGGCCGCCAAGGGCGTGCGGGTGTTCTACACCCAGGTGTTCCGCGACAACTTCTTCCACGCCGATGCGCACGCCGGCAACATCTGGGTCGACACCGATCCGGCGCGCCGCGACAACCCGCGCTTCATCGCACTGGATTTCGGCATCATGGGCCAGCTCTCGCAGGAAGATCAGTACTACCTGGCCGAGAACTTCATGGCCATCTTCAACCGCGATTACCGCCGCATCGCCGAACTGCACGTGCAGGCGCGCTGGATGCCGGACAACGTGCGCATCGACGACCTGGAAGCGGCGGTGCGTTCGGTGTGCGAACCGTACTTCACCCGCCCGCTCTCGCAGATTTCGCTGGCCGAGGTGCTGCTGAAGCTGTTCCGGGTGGCCCAGCGCTACCAGCTGACCCTGCAGCCGCAGCTGATCCTGCTGCAGAAGACCCTGCTGAACATCGAAGGCGTGGGCCGCCAGCTGGACCCGCAGATCGACATCTGGGCGGTGGCCAAGCCGGTGCTGGCGAAGATCCTGCGCGAGCGCTACAGCCCGCGCCGGGTCGTGCGCGAGATCGGCAAGCGCCTGCCGGAAATCATGACCCACGCGCCGGACATGCCGCGCCTGGTGCACGCCTGGCTGACCCAGCAGGTGGAAGGCCGCCACGAACTGGCGATGCGCTCGCGTGACCTGGTCACCCTCGATGCCAGCCTGCAGCGCCTGCAGAAGCGCGCGGTCGGTGCCATCACCGGCGTCGGCCTGCTGGCCATCGCCACGCTGATGTACGTGCTGCAGCCGCCGGGCTGGTACTGGGGCGACCTGCCGGTGCTGAGCCTGGGTGCCGCCGCGGTGGGGGCCTTCGCCCTGGCCCGCGCGTGGTGGCGGTGAGCAACGCGCGTCACCCGCTCTGGTAGGTGACGACCGTTGGTCGTCACGCTCTCCCATCAGCCATCAAGCAGACAGTCGGCCCGACACAGGTGACGACCAACGGTCGTCATCCACCGGATTCGCGTGCCGTGTACGCACGGTCCCCCATCACCGATAATCCACCGGTGAGCACCGAACCTGACACCCTCGCCGCGGTCGAGATCGAAACCGCCCCCCTGCAGCTGCTTCATCTGGACGAGCGCCTGGCCGTGGTCAACAAGCCGGCCGGGCTGATGGTCCATGACAGCAAGCTGGCCCGTGGCGAAGACGATTTCCTCGCCGACCGCCTGCGCGAGCAGCTGGGTCGGCCGATCTTCCTGGTGCACCGCCTGGACCGCGCCACCAGTGGCTGCCTGCTGCTGGCCTTCGACCGCGACACCGCCAGCGTGCTGGGCAAGGCGCTGATGGGCGGCGAGGTCAGCAAGGATTACCTGGCCATCTGCCGTGGCTGGCCGGCCGAGGAGGCCTGGCAGGTCGACCACGACCTGGACGGCGGCCCCGGCAAGCCGGTGAAGAAGCCGGCGGTGACCGATTTCCAGCGCCTGGCCACCGGCGAGCTGTCAGTGCCGGTGGGCGACTTCGCCAGTTCGCGCTATGCGCTGCTGCGCTGCCAGCCGCAGACCGGCCGCTTCCGGCAGATCCGCCGCCACCTCAAGCACCTCTCGCATCACCTGATCGGCGATACCAGCCACGGTGACGGGCGCCACAACCGCAATTTCCGCATGCAGGGCGTACACCGCATGCTGCTGCACGCCGAACGCCTGCGTTTCCCGCACCCCGATGGCGGCACGGTGGACGTGCGCGCGCCGGTGGACGGTGAATTCCAGAAGGCGCTGGACCTGTTCGGCTGGCAGGTGCCGTAACCGATCCGGGGTCGGATCCCTTTCCCGCAGGGAAAGGGCTCTGACCCCATTCAACTGAAGCGGCCGCGCTTCTCGCTCGCCGGGCATGGCCCGGCGCTACCGCTTCACTTGGTTTCCGGCTCGTTGAGGATCGCCTGCATGTCCTTCTCCAGGTCGGCCATCAGCGGCTTCATCTTTTCCTGGATGGCGATCATCACGTTCTGCATCAGCAGCGGGGTCTTGTCCAGCAGGCTCTGCCCGGCCGAGCTCTCGTAGAACTCGGCCATCGCCAGCACGTCTTCCTTGCTGAAGCTCTTCTTGTAGAGATCCACGTACATCGGCCGCAGCTGCTGCCAGGACAGCGCCTTGGTCAGGGTGGCGGTGGTGCGCTGCTGCATGCGCTGCAGCTGTTCGGTCTGCTGCGGGGTCAGCTGGCGCTGCCGGGCGATGTCTTCGAACTGCTGGCGCTGCATCGTCTCCAGCTGCGGCAGCATGCCGTCCAGCAGGCTCTGCGCACGCGAGGCGGCCAGCAGGCGGTTGATGTCGGCATCGGTGGGTGCCGCGGCCAGGGCCGGCGTGCTGGCCGCTGCCAGTGCCAGCAGCAGCACGGTACGGCGCAGGCCGGTGGACAGGGCGGGAATGAAGCGGGTCATGCGAAGCTTCCTGCGGTACATGGGATGGCCAGCATACCCGCTGCACAGGCGAAGGCGACGTGTTCGGTGCCTGATCGGCGGCATACGGTGCGCGATGGCAGCCACGGCAACGCGGCTGCCGCTACAATGCGCGGATGGGCAGTGGACCGGTCACCATCAGCGCGCAGCTTGACATCCCCGACGGCGAGATCGTCGAGCGGTTCGTGCGTGCCAGTGGTGCCGGCGGGCAGAACGTCAACAAGGTTTCCACCGCAGTGGAACTGCGTTTCGACGTGGCCAACTCGCCCTCGTTGCCCGACCCGTTGCGTGAGCGCTTGCTGGCGCGGCGTGACCGGCGGATGACCGGCGAAGGCGTGCTGGTCATCGACGCGCAACGGTTCCGGACCCAGGATCGCAATCGCGAGGATGCGCGCGAGCGGCTGGCGGCCTTCATCCAGGCCGGGTTGAGCGTGCCCAAACCACGCAAGGCCACCAAGCCGACCCACGGGTCGAAACTGCGTCGTCTGGACGCCAAACGCGGGCGCGCGCAGATCAAGCGCGGTCGCTCATCACGTGACTGGGAGTGATTGCTTGAACAAGCCGAATTCATTGCTGCCGGCCGTGCCGCCGCAGATGCCGCAGGTCAAACCCAACGCCTTCCTGCGCTGGCTGGCACGCTGCACCCTGCGTGTGGGCGGCTGGAAGGTGGTCGGCACCCTGCCCAACGTTCCCAGGGTGGTCTTCATCATCGCTCCGCATTCGTCCAACTGGGACGGCCTGTGGGGGATGGCGGCCAAGATCGCGCTGGGCATGAAGGTGAAGGTGCTGGGCAAGGCCTCGCTGTTCTGGTGGCCGCTGGGCCCGCTGCTGCACAAGCTGGGCGTGATCCCGCTGGACCGCAGCGCGCCGCAGGGCACCGTCGGCCAGGCCGTGGACCTGCTGCGCAACAACGAGAAGATGTGGTTCGCCATCACCCCCGAAGGCACCCGCAAGGCCGTGAAGGACTGGAAGGCCGGCTTCCTGAAGATCGCCCGGATGGCCGACGTGCCGATCCTGGCCGCCTATTTCCACTACCCGGAAAAGACCATCGGCATCGGCCCGCTGTTCCAGCCGACCGGCGATGATGCCGCCGACATGGCCGCCATCCGTGAGTTCTACCGGCCCTGGATGGGCAAGACCCGCGGCACGGTCTGAGCCGGCCACGGCCGGCAACCGAGGCGCCACGTCCGGCACATGCCGGGCGAGCGCGACAGGAGTAGGGTGGAGGGCTGGTATCCCATACCGTCCGCCCAAGGAGCGTTTTTACATGTCGCGTACCGTAGTCCTGGCCGCCGCCATCAGCCTGGCGCTGGCGGCCTGTTCCGGCAAGGAGTCCACCCCCGTGTCCGATGCACAGCAAGCCCCGGCCCAGCAGCCGGCCGAAGCCTCCACCAACCCGCTGCTCAGCGCCAGCACACTGCCGTTCCAGGCGCCGCAGTTCGACAAGATCAAGGACAGCGACTACACGCCGGCCTTCGAAGAAGGCATGCGCCAGCATCTGGCCGAAGTCCGCAAGATCGCCGACAACGCCGAGCCGGCCACCTTCGACAACACCATCGTGGCGATGGAGCGCAGCGGCGAGACCCTGAACCGCGTGTCGCGCATCTTCTTCGGCCTGGTCCAGGCCGATGGCACCGAAGCGCGCCAGAAGATCCAGGAAGACATCGCCCCGAAGCTGGCCGCGCACCAGGACGAGATCAACCTCGACCCGAAGCTGTTCGCCCGCGTGAAGTCGCTGTACGACCAGCGTGACACGCTGGAGCTGGACCCGGTGCAGAAGCGCCTGGTCGAGCACTACTACGACGGTCTGGTGCGCGCTGGCGCGCAGCTGTCCGACGCCGACAAGGCGAGCCTGCGCAAGCTCAACGTGGAAGAGACCACCCTCTCCACCCAGTTCCACACCCGTCTGGTGGCCGCCACCGCTGCGGCGGCCGTGGTCGTCGACGACAAGGCCAAGCTGGCCGGCCTGGACGAGAACGCGATCAACAACGCGGCCAACGCCGCCAAGGATCGCAAGCTCGATGGCAAGTTCGTGCTGCCGCTGCAGAACACCACGCAGCAGCCGGTGCTCGGTTCGCTGAGCGACCGTGACCAGCGCGCTGCCGTGCTGAAGGCCTCGGAAACCCGTGCCGAGCGTGGCGACAAGAACGACACCCGCGAGACCGTGCAGCGCCTGGCGCAGCTGCGTGCGCAGAAGGCCAAGCTGCTTGGCTTCGAGACCTTCGCCGACTACCAGCTGGGCGACCAGATGGCCAAGACCCCGGCCGCGGCGCTGAAGCTGCTGACCGACACCGTGCCGGCCGCCACCGCCAAGGCCCGTGCCGAAGCCGGTGAGATCCAGAAGGTGATCGACGCCCAGAAGGGTGGCTTCCAGGTTGCCGCCTCGGATTGGGACTTCTACGCCGAGCAGGTCCGCAAGGCCAAGTACGACCTGGACGAATCGCAGGTCAAGCCGTACTTCGAACTGGACAACGTGCTGCAGAACGGCGTCTTCTACGCCGCCACCCAGCTGTACGGCATCACCTTCAAGCAGCGCACCGACATTCCGACCTACAACCCGGACATGAAGGTGTACGAAGTGTTCGACAAGGACGGCACCTCGCTGGCCCTGTTCTACACCGACTACTTCAAGCGTGACACCAAGTCCGGCGGCGCCTGGATGGACGTGTTCGTCGAGCAGGACGGCCTGACCGGTGCCAAGCCGGTGGTCTACAACGTCTGCAACTTCACCAAGCCGGCCGATGGCCAGCCTGCGCTGATCAGCTTCGACGACGTCACCACCATGTTCCATGAATTCGGCCACGCCCTGCATGGCATGTTCTCGAACGTGAAGTACCCGTCGATCGCCGGCACCGCCACCTCGCGCGATTTCGTCGAGTTCCCCTCGCAGTTCAACGAGCACTGGGCGCTGGACCCGAAGGTCTTCGCCCACTACGCCAAGCACTACAAGACCGGCGAAGCGATGCCGCAGGAACTGGTCGACAAGATCCTCAAGGCACGCAGCTTCAACCAGGGCTATGCGACCACCGAGTACCTGTCGGCCGCACTGCTTGACCTGGCCTGGCACACGCAGAAGGCCGATGCCCCGCTGCAGGATGTGGGCGCCTTCGAAGCCAGCGCGCTGAAGAAGTTCAAGGTCGACCTGCCGCAGGTCCCGCCGCGTTACCGCACCACCTACTTCGACCACATCTGGGGCGGCGGCTACTCGGCCGGTTACTACGCCTACTTCTGGGCCGAAGTGCTGGACCATGACGCCTACCAGTGGTTCACCGAACACGGTGGCCTGACGGCGGCCAACGGCCAGGAGTTCCGCGACAAGATCCTCTCGCGCGGCAACAGCGTGGAACTGTCGACCCTGTACCGCGATTTCCGCGGCAAGGACCCGTCGGTGGAACCGCTGCTGAAGTTCCGCGGGCTGAAATAAGAAACAGAAAACGGCGGGGGCAA
>NZ_QETL01000146.1:0-7450 GCF_003105135.1 Stenotrophomonas sp. SPM
CGGGCATGGCCCGGCGCCACCGCCCCCCACCCCCGGCTACCCCCGATTCAGGCTGTTCAGGCAGAATCGCCCCATACCCTTCCAGGATCTGCCCATGCGCTTTCTGCTGATGTCGTCCCTGCTGCTCACCGTCACGGCCTGCACCTGGGTGCCGATGGAACCGGCCGGCAAGACCGTGCGCGTGCTCCCGGCGGGCCCGCTGCCGGCGGGCTGCATCACCAAGGGTGAGGTCGTGGTGACCGTGAAGAGCAAGGTCGGCTTCTACAACCGCAACCCGCTGCGCGTGCAGGAAGAGCTGGAAACCCTGGCCCGCAACGAGGCCCCCAGTGCCGGCGCCAACGCCGTGCAGGCCGCTGCGGCCCCGGCCGATGGCAGCCAGCGCTTCGCCGCGTTCCAGTGCCCGCCGCGCTGAGCGGACACCATACGGCCAAGGCTGAATCCGTAAAGATGCGGTTAAAGCCCCGGAGTTATAGAATAGCGCCCCCTTTTGCCTGAGCCTTGGCGCTAACCTCGATGCTCTTCAAGAATGTCTCGATCGCCGGCCTGGCACACGTGGACGCGCCGCATACGCTGACCACCAAGGAAATCAACGAACGGTTGCAGCCGACGTTGGATCGCCTCGGCATCCGCACCGACGTGCTCGGCGATATCGCCGGCATCCACGCCCGCCGCCTGTGGGACCACGGCGTCCTCGCCTCCGACGCCGCCACCATGGCCGGCCGCAAGGCGCTGGAAGATGCCGGCATCACCGCCGGCCAGGTCGGCCTGCTGGTCAACACCTCGGTCAGCCGCGATTACCTGGAACCGTCCACGGCCTCCATCGTCTCCGGCAACCTCGGTGTCAGCGACGAGTGCATGACCTTCGATGTCGCCAATGCCTGCCTGGCGTTCATCAACGGCATGGACATCGCCGCACGCATGCTTGAGCGCGGTGACATCGACTACGCGCTGGTGGTGGATGGCGAGACCGCCAACCTGGTGTACGAAAAGACCCTGGAACGGATGACCGCCCCGGACGTCACCGCCGACGACTTCCGCAACGAGCTGGCCGCCCTGACCACCGGTTCGGGTGCCGCCGCCATGGTGATGGCGCGCTCGGAGCTGGTGCCCGACGCCCCGCGCTACAAGGGTGGCGTGACCCGCTCGGCCACCGAATGGAACCAGCTGTGCCTGGGCAACCTGGACCGCATGGTCACCGACACCCGCCTGCTGCTGATCGAAGGCATCAAGCTGGCGCAGAAGACCTTTGCCGCCGCCAAGATCGCCCTCGGCTGGGCCGTGGAGGAACTGGACCAGTTCGTCATCCACCAGGTCAGCCAGCCGCACACCGCCGCGTTCATCAAGAACTTCGGCATCGACCCGAAGAAGGTCATGACCATCTTCGGCGAGCACGGCAACATCGGCCCGGCCTCGGTGCCGATCGTGCTGAGCAAGCTCAAGCAGCTGGGCAAGCTGAAGAAGGGTGATCGCATCGCACTGCTCGGCATCGGCTCGGGCCTGAACTGTTCGATGGCTGAAGTGGTCTGGTAAGACCCCCTGTAGAGCCGAGCCCATGCTCGGCTCACGCGCCCAGCGCGGTTCCACCGCGGCCTGACCGGAGAGCAGCCGAGCATCGGCTCGGCTCTACACTGCGCCGCGATTCACACTAGGTGCTCCGCATGCGCGATCTTCCCGGTTACCCCGCCCACCCGCAGCGTTTCGAGGTCCGTCCCGGCCTGTCGATGAGCTATCTCGACGAAGGCCCGCGCGACGGCGAGGTGGTGGTGATGGTGCACGGCAACCCGTCGTGGAGCTATTACTGGCGCACGCTGGTGGCCGGCCTGTCGGACAAGTACCGCTGCATCGTGCCGGACCACATCGGCATGGGCCTGTCGGACAAGCCCGACGACCAGCGCTACGAATACACCTTGCAGTCGCGCGTGGATGACCTGGAGGCGTTGCTGAAGCACCTGGGCATCACCGGCCCGGTCACCCTGGCCGTGCACGACTGGGGCGGCATGATCGGCTTCGGCTGGGCGCTGTCGCACCACGCGCAGGTGAAGCGCCTGGTGGTGCTCAACACTGCCGCCTTCCCGATGCCGGCGGCCAAGAAGATGCCGTGGCAGATCGGGCTGGGCCGCCACTGGAAGATCGGCGAGTGGATCATCCGCACCTTCAATGCGTTCTCGTCCGGTGCCTCGTGGCTGGGCGTGGAACGGAAGATGCCGGCCGACGTGCGCCGCGCCTACGTGTCGCCGTACAACAGCTACGCCAACCGCATCAGCACCATCCGCTTCATGCAGGATATCCCGCTGTCGCCGGCCGACAAGGCCTGGTCGCTGCTGGAGCGCGCCGGCCAGGCGCTGCCGTCCTTCGCCGACCGCCCGGCCTTCATCGGCTGGGGCCTGCGCGACTTCGTGTTCGATCATCACTTCCTGGAAGGCTTCCAGGCTGCGCTGCCGAAGGCCCAGGTGCACGCCTTCGAGGACGCCGGGCATTACGTGCTGGAAGACAAGCACGAAGTGCTGGTGCCGGAAATCCGCGCTTTCCTGGACGCGAACCCGCTCTGAGGGTTGTGCGGGGTCGGATCCCTCTCGCAGAGAGGGCTCTGACCCCATCCAGGCAATCCGGGGTCAGAGCCCTCTCTGCGAAACGGATCCGACCCCAGGCCTCAGGCCGCGATCGGGCTGTTGTCGTTGCCTTCCCAGTCCGCCGCGGTCAGCGGGTCCAGGCCATAGGCGATGCGTGCCTTGTCGCACTGCGGGCTGGCCTTGCCGTATTCCCACGACGCATCCACCTCGCGGCACACGCTGGGCCGGTTGGGGTGGATGGTGCAGCGCGAATACACGCCGATCTGCGCGTCCAGCGCCACGCACCGCACCGGCTTGGAGTGCGTGCCGCGCATGCACAGGCGGTGCGGGTCCAGCACTTCGGTCAGCTGGTGCGGCACGCCGCCGGGGGTGACCTCGTCCGATTCCATCCAGTGGAAGGCCACGCGGTATTGGGTGCAGCAGGCGCCGCAGGTCATGCAGGGATGTTGCATGGGCAAGCCGCCTCGGGCGGCAGTGGGAATCGGGACGAGGCAGCGGATTTTCCACGAAGCGGGCGGCCGCGCAAGAAATTCCGTAAGCGGCGACAATGAACGGATGAACGGACCCTGCAATATCGCGGCGCGGCTGCCTGAACTGGCCCGCGAACGCCCTGACCAGATCGCCATCCGATGCCCCGGCCGGCGTGGGGCCGGCAACGGCATGGCCGCCTACGACGTGACCCTGGACTACCGCCAACTGGACGCCCGCAGCGACGCCATGGCCGCCGGCCTGGCCGGTTACGGCATAGGCCGCGGCGTGCGCACGGTGGTGATGGTGCGGCCCTCGCCGGAGTTCTTCCTGCTGATGTTCGCCCTGTTCAAGCTGGGCGCGGTGCCGGTGCTGGTCGACCCGGGCATCGACAAGCGCGCGCTGAAGCAGTGCCTGGACGAAGCACAGCCGGAGGCCTTCATCGGCATCCCGTTGGCCCACGTGGCGCGGCTGGCGCTGCGCTGGGCGCCGTCGGCCACCCGCCTGGTCACCGTCGGTCGCCGCCTGGGCTGGGGCGGAACCACCCTGGCCGCGCTGGAACGCGCCGGTGCCACCCGCGGCCCGATGCTGGCCGCCACCGATGGCGAGGATATGGCCGCCATCCTGTTCACCAGCGGCTCCACCGGCGTGCCCAAGGGCGTGGTCTACCGCCACCGCCACTTCGTCGGCCAGATCCAGCTGCTGGGCAGCGCCTTCGGCATGGAGGCCGGTGGCGTGGACCTGCCGACCTTCCCGCCGTTCGCCCTGTTCGACCCGGCGTTGGGGCTGACCTCGGTCATCCCGGACATGGACCCGACCCGGCCGGCGCAGGCCGACCCGGCGCGCCTGCACGATGCCATCCAGCGCTTCGGGGTGACCCAGCTGTTCGGTTCGCCGGCCCTGATGCGGGTGCTCGCCAGGCAGGGTCGGCCGCTGCCGACGGTGCGCCGGGTGACCTCGGCCGGTGCGCCGGTACCGCCGGACGTGGTAGCCACCATCCGCCGCCTGCTGCCCGACGACGCGCAGTTCTGGACGCCCTACGGCGCCACCGAGTGCCTGCCGGTGGCCGTGGTCGAAGGCCGCGAACTGGAGCGCACCCGCGCCGCCACCGAGGCCGGTGCCGGTACCTGCGTAGGCAGCGTGGTCGCGCCCAACGAGGTGCGCATCATCGCCATCGATGATGCGCCGCTGCCCGAGTGGTCGCAGGCGCGCGTGCTGGCCAAGGGCGAAGTGGGCGAGATCACCGTGGCCGGGCCCACCGCCACCGATACCTACTTCAACCGCCCGCAGGCCACCGCCGCGGCGAAGATCCGCGAAACCCTGGCCGATGGCAGCACCCGCGTGGTGCACCGCATGGGCGACGTCGGCTACTTCGACGCGCAGGGCCGCCTGTGGTTCTGCGGGCGCAAGACCCAGCGCGTGGAAACCGCGCGCGGGCCGCTGTACACCGAACAGCTCGAGCCGGTGTTCAACACCGTGCCCGGCGTGGCCCGCACCGCGCTGGTGGGCGTCGGCGCTGCCGGCGCGCAGATCCCGGTGCTGTGCGTGGAACTGCAGCGTGGGCAGTCCGACAGCCCGGCGCTGCAGGAGACCCTGCGCGCGCATGCGGCCACCCACGCTGCCGAGGCCGGCCTGCAGCACTTCCTGGTGCATCCGGCCTTCCCCGTCGATATCCGTCACAACGCCAAGATCGGCCGCGAGAAGCTCGCCGTCTGGGCCCGCGCCCAACTGGAGAAGCGCGCATGAAAATCCTGGTCACCGGTGGTGGTGGTTTCCTTGGCCAGGCGCTGTGCCGCGGGCTGCTTGAACGTGGCCACCAGGTGCTGGCCTTCAACCGCAGCCACTACCCGGAACTGCAGGCTATGGGCGTGGGCCAGATCCGCGGCGACCTGGCCGATGCGCAAGCGGTGCTGCATGCCGTGGCCGGCGTCGACGCGGTGCTGCACAACGGCGCCAAGGCCGGCGCCTGGGGCAGCTATGACAGCTACCACCAGGCCAACGTGGTCGGCACCGACAACGTCATCGCCGCCTGCCGCACGCACGGCATCGGCAAGCTGGTCTACACCTCCACGCCCAGCGTGACCCACCGCGCCACCCATCCGGTGGAAGGGCTGGGCGCGGATGAAGTGCCTTACGGCGAGAACTTCCAGGCGCCTTATGCGGCGACCAAGGCGATTGCCGAACAGCGCGTGCTGGCGGCCAACGACGCCACGCTGGCCACCGTGGCGCTGCGCCCGCGCCTGATCTGGGGCCCGGGCGACCTGCAGCTGGTGCCACGCCTGGCCCAGCGCGCCCGCCAGGGCCGCCTGCGCCTGGTCGGTGATGGCAGCAACAAGGTCGACACCACCTACATCGACAACGCCGCGCTGGCGCACTTCCTCGCGCTGGATGCGCTGGTGCCGGGTGCGGCCTGTGCCGGCAAGGCCTACTTCATTTCCAACGGCGAACCGCTGCCGATGCGCGAGCTGCTCAACAAGCTGCTGGCGGCCGTCGGCGCACCGGCCGTGGAGAAGACCCTCAGCTTCAAGACCGCCTATCGCATCGGCGCGATCAGTGAACGCCTGTGGCCGCTGCTGCGGCTGCCGGGCGAACCGCCGCTGACCCGCTTCCTTGCCGAACAGCTGTGCACGCCGCACTGGTACAGCATGGAACCGGCGCGCCGCGATTTCGGCTACGTGCCGCAGGTGAGCATCGAAGAAGGGCTGCGCCGCCTGAAGGCTGCGTCGTGACGGCAGCGTCACGGCGCTGAAGGCTTCATCAGCCGAAGAGATCGCCGTCACCGGTTGCACACCGGCAGATCTGCAGGATGGACCCAACGCCACACCGGCCGGACCACCCGCGAGGAACGCCATGCTGCATTACGCAATCATCTTCTTTGTCATCGCCATCATCGCCGCCGTGCTCGGCTTCTCCGGCATCGCCGGTGCCGCCACCAACATCGCCTGGATCCTGTTCGTCGTGTTCCTGATCCTTGCGGTGATCTCGATGTTCCGCAAGCGCGGATAGCCGATTTCGCTTTCTGTAGAGTCGAGCCGTGCTCGACTGATCACAACGCAGTCGAGCATGGCTCGACTCTACAGAAGGCCGTTACACCAGCGCCCGATCGGCCGCGTGCCGTTCCAGCGCCAGTTCAATCAACCGCGTGATCAGCGCGGTGTAGCCCAACCCGCTGGCGCCCCACAGCTTGGGGTACATGCTGATGCGGGTGAAGCCGGGCAGGGTGTTGATCTCGTTGATGACGATCTGCCCATCCGCGGTGAGGAACACATCCACCCGCGCCATGCCCGCACACTCCAGCACCTGGTAAGCCTGCAGCGCGATCTGCTGGATCCGTGCCTGCGCATCGCCATCGATCGCCGCCGGCACCACCACGTCCGCCCCATCGGGGTTGATGTACTTGGTGTCGTAGGCATAGAACTCGTCGTGCACCACCACCTCGCCGCAGACACTGGCCTGCGGCATATCGTTACCGAGCACCGCGCACTCGATCTCGCGGCCGACCACGGCCGATTCCACCAGCACTTTGTGGTCATGCCGCAGCGCCAGCTGCAGCGCCGCGGCGAACTCGCCAGCCTGCTTGACTTTGTTGACCCCCACCGACGAGCCCTGGTTGGCCGGTTTGACGAACAGCGGCAGCCCCAGTCGTGCGATCAGCGCCTGCACGTCCACGTCCGCCGCTTCATGGCGACGGATGCACACCCACGGCGCCACCGGCAGCCCCGCATCGCGCAGCAGCCGCTTGGCCACGTCCTTGTCCATCGCCGCCGCCGAGCCCAGCACCGGCGAACCGACGAAGGGCAGGTTGGCCATGCGCAGCAATCCCTGCAGCGCGCCATCCTCACCCAGCGGCCCGTGCACGATGGGCAGCACCACATCGATCTGGCCCAGCGCGGTGGACGCATCCACCGGCTGCAGCTGCGCCTGCCCGGCACCGGGCCGCACCGCCAGCGCCGTGCCCGAAGGGTGCAGCGCGATGCGTGCCGGGTCATCGGCATTGATCAGGAAGGTATCGGGCTGGCTGAGGTGCCACTGGCCCTGCTTGTCGATGCCCACCAGCACCGGCTCGAAGCGCTCGCGATCGAGCGCATCGAGGATGTTCTTCGCCGACTGCAGCGACACTTCGTGCTCGGAGGACATGCCCCCGAAAATGATCCCGACCCGGGTCCGTGCCATGCGGGTTGTCCTGTGTAACAAGGCCACACAGCATGAACCTCTCACGGCCCACCAGGTGAGGCACGCATGAATCACCCGTGGGGTCAGAGCCCGTTGCATCGCAACGGGATCCGACAGCTCACGGGAAACTGTCGAAGGCGGGGTGGGTCCGGTTGCGGGGGCGTGAGCCGCATGGATGCGGCGACCGAGCTTACATGGACGTACTTGCAGCGTCCCCCGCAACCGGACCCACCCCGCCA
>NZ_QETL01000147.1:0-7230 GCF_003105135.1 Stenotrophomonas sp. SPM
CCCTTTTCACGCCGTGAAAAGGGATCTGACCCCTTCATAAAGCCTTGTCTCATGAGGTGAGACACCGGGCTGGCATTGTCGCCCATTGCCCCCATCTGGTCACCTCGGTAGGCTGACCGATTGCCCGTCCCCCTGCTGGCCCGGCACCCAGCCAACGCCCCCCATAACCGGATCCCCCATGGCGATGGATTTCATCCGCATCCGCGGCGCGCGGACGCACAACCTCAAGAACATCGACCTCGACCTGCCCCGCGACAAGCTGATCGTGATCACCGGCCTGTCCGGCTCGGGCAAGTCCTCGCTGGCGTTCGACACCATCTATGCAGAAGGCCAGCGCCGCTACGTCGAGTCGCTGTCGGCCTATGCACGGCAGTTCCTGAGCGTGATGGAAAAGCCGGACCTGGACCACATCGAGGGCCTGTCCCCGGCCATCTCGATCGAGCAGAAGTCGACCTCGCACAACCCGCGTTCGACCGTCGGCACCATCACCGAGATCTACGACTACCTGCGCCTGCTGTACGCCCGCGTCGGCACCCCGCGCTGCCCGGACCACGGCTACCCGCTGGAGGCGCAGACGGTCAGCCAGATGGTCGACCAGGTGCTGACCCTGGACCCGGAACAGCGCTACATGCTGCTGGCCCCGGTCATCCGCGACCGCAAGGGCGAGCATGCGCAGGTCTTCGACCAGCTGCGTGCGCAGGGCTTCGTGCGCGTGCGCGTGGACGGCGAGCTGTATGAAATCGACGCGGTGCCGCCGCTGGCGCTGCGCCAGAAGCACACCATCGAAGCGGTGATCGACCGGTTCCGCCCGCGCGAGGACATCAAGCAGCGCCTGGCCGAGAGCTTCGAGACCGCGCTGAAGCTGGGCGACGGCATGGCCTCGGTGCAGAGCCTGGACAACGCCGAGACCGCGCCAACCCTGTTCTCCTCCAAGTACTCCTGCCCGGTCTGCGATTACTCGCTGCCCGAGCTGGAACCGCGCCTGTTCTCCTTCAACGCGCCGATGGGCGCCTGCCCCGGCTGCGATGGCCTGGGCATGGCCGAGTTCTTCGACCCGGCGCGCGTGGTGGTGCACCCGGAACTGTCGCTGGCCGCCGGTGCGGTGCGCGGCTGGGACCGTCGCAACGCCTACTACTTCCAGCTGATCGCTTCGCTGGCCAAGCACTACAAGTTCGACGTCGATGCGTCGTGGAACTCGCTGCCGGCCAAAGTGCAGCAGGCCGTGCTCTACGGCAGCGGCGATGATGCGATCACCTTCACCTACTTCACCGAAGCCGGTGGCCGCACCCAGCGCAAGCACCGCTTCGAGGGCATCATTCCCAACCTGGAACGCCGCTACAAGGAAACCGAGTCGGCGGCGGTGCAGGAAGAGCTGGGCAAGTACATCAGCGAACACGCCTGCCCTGAATGCAACGGCGCGCGTTTGAACCGGGCCGCACGCAACGTGTTCGTGGCCGACCGCCCGCTGCCGGAGCTGGTGGTGCTGCCGATCGACGAAGCACTGAAGTTCTTCAGCGAGCTGAGCCTGCCGGGCTGGCGCGGCGAGATCGCCGCGAAGATCGTCAAGGAAATCGGCGAGCGGCTGGGCTTCCTGGTCGACGTCGGCCTGGATTACCTGACCCTGGAGCGCAAGGCCGACACCCTGTCCGGTGGCGAAGCACAGCGCATCCGCCTGGCCAGCCAGATCGGCGCCGGTCTGGTCGGCGTGATGTACGTGCTCGACGAGCCGTCCATCGGCCTGCACCAGCGCGACAACGAACGCCTGCTGGGCACCCTCACCCGCCTGCGCGACCTCGGCAACACGGTCATCGTGGTCGAGCATGACGAGGATGCGATCCGCCTGGCCGACTATGTGCTTGACATCGGTCCGGGTGCAGGCGTGCATGGCGGCGAGATCGTCGGCCAGGGCACCCTGCAGGATCTGCTGGATGCACCGCGCTCGCTGACCGGGCAGTACCTGTCGGGCAAGCGTTCCATCAAGATCCCGGAGCGCCGGCACAAGCCGAACCCGAAGATGACCCTGCACCTGCGCGGTGCCAGCGGCAACAACCTGAAGGGCGTGGACCTGGCGATTCCGTCGGGCCTGCTGACCTGTGTGACCGGCGTGTCCGGCTCGGGCAAGTCGACCCTGATCAACGACACCCTGTTCTCGCTGGCCGCCAACGAGATCAACGGTTCCTCGCACCCGATCGCCCCGTACAAGGAGATCGATGGCCTGGACCTGTTCGACAAGGTGGTGGACATCGACCAGTCGCCGATCGGCCGCACCCCGCGCTCGAACCCGGCCACCTACACCGGCCTGTTCACCCCGCTGCGCGAGCTGTTCGCGCAGGTGCCCGAAGCGCGTGCGCGCGGCTATTCGCCGGGCCGTTTCAGCTTCAACGTGCGCGGCGGCCGCTGCGAGGCCTGCCAGGGCGATGGCCTGATCAAGGTCGAGATGCACTTCCTGCCGGACGTGTACGTGCCCTGCGACGTCTGCCACGGCAAGCGCTACAACCGCGAGACGCTGGAGATCCTGTACAAGGGCTACAACATCAACGACGTGCTGGAAATGACCGTCGAAGATGCGCTGAGGCTGTTCGAACCGGTGCCGTCGATCGCCCGCAAGCTGGAAACGCTGGTGGACGTGGGCCTGAGCTACATCAAGCTGGGCCAGAGCGCGACCACGCTGTCCGGTGGTGAAGCGCAGCGCGTGAAGCTGTCCAAGGAACTGTCGCGCCGCGATACCGGCCGCACCCTGTACATCCTCGACGAGCCGACCACCGGCCTGCACTTCCACGACATCGAAGCGCTGCTGGGCGTGCTGCACAAGCTGCGCGACGAAGGCAACACGGTGGTGGTGATCGAGCACAACCTGGACGTCATCAAGACCGCCGACTGGATCGTCGATCTCGGCCCGGAAGGCGGCCACCGCGGTGGCACCATCCTGGTGACCGGCACGCCGGAAGACGTGGCGGCCTGCCCGCAGTCGTACACCGGCCAGTTCCTGGCCCGCATGCTGCCCTCGACCAGCGCGCGCCCGGAGCAGCCGGCCGCCGTGGCCAACAAGCCCGACGCCCGCCCGCCGCGCAAGGTGAAGCCTGAGAAGCCGGCCAAGGTGGCGAAGAAGGCCGTGGCCGCCAAAAGCACCGGCAAGGCCAGCAAGAGCACGACCAAGAAGAAGGACGCCTGATGAGCAGCGAACACAAGATCCTGGCCCGCATCCCGATCAGCGTGCGCTGGCGTGACATGGACAGCATGGGCCACGTCAACAACGCCAAGTACATTTCCTACCTGGAAGAAGCGCGCGTGCGCTGGATGCTGGGCGTGGAAGGCGTGTCGATGACCGACCGCATCGCACCGGTGGTGGCCGCGACCAACGTCAACTACCGCCTGCCGATCGTGTGGCCCAACGACATCCTGGTCGAGCTGTTCGTCGAGCGCCTGGGCAACAGCAGCGTGACCATCGGCCACCGCATCGTCGACCAGCAGGACGATACGAAGCTGTATTCGGACGGCAACGTGGTGGTGGTGTGGATGGATACGCAGACCGGCAAGAGCGCCCCGCTGCCGGACGCGATCCGCAACGCGTCGAGCTGATCCGCTTCTGGTAGATGCCGACCTTGGTCGGCGTTTGGTCCGCCGGGCATGGCCCGGCGCTACCGTTGCAATTCAAAGGACTGAGATGATCCACCACACCGGACTGCGCGACCTGCTGCCCGGCATGGTCCCCTTCCCCGCCGATGTCTTTCCCGCCGACCAGGCCTGGCTCGGCCAGCACCTGCTGCCGCTGCTGAACATTGACCTGGGCGTGCTGCGGCCTGAGCTGGCTGGCCAGGTGGCGACGATGCTGTGCCCGATCGAGCCGTATGAAGGCTGCATCGGTGACGACACCACCGCACACCACAACGCGTTCACCGGCATCAACTGGATCGCCTTCGCGCTGACCGCGGACAACCGCATGCGCTTCCTTGGCACGCAGGAATACTTCCTGGGTGAAGCCGTGGATGGCGACGAGGCCCGCGCCCATATGGTGGAAATGCGCGAGAGCCATGCCAAGGCGCGTGCGTATTTCCAGCAGCACGGGCGCCTGGCCAGCTGCTCGCGCTACGGCGAGGGCGAGCTGGACGAACAGGCATGGCTGCAGCAGCTGGGCGGCCCGATCTGGTTCGGCAACTGGTCCGGCTATGCCCCGCTGCCTGCGGCGTTCCAGCTGCAGGATCTGGCCGGCTACCGGCAGCGCGGCAGCCTGCGTTTCCGCAATGACAGCAGCCAGCTGCCCGACGATGGCCTGCAACTGACCCGCGACGGCCAGCCCTTCTTCCATGTGGCAAGCGTGCCGGCCAGCAACTGGGTCGCGGCCGGCGCCGATGCCATCGTGATGTTCTACGAACCGCACAGCCGTACGGTTCTGTTTACGTACGACTGGTCGTAGAACACCGCCGGGCATGGCCCGGCGCTACCCAAGCATGACCGCCGGATCATCACCGGTAGCGCCGGGCCATGCCCGGCGGAACGGGCGACGCGTTACGGCGCAGTCTTGCGCACCGTCAACGTCACGCTGGCTTCGCCACCGCCCTCCAGCTGCAGCTGCAGCGGCACGACCTGGCCTTCCTTCAGCGCTCCCTTGCCCTCCATCAGCATCAGGTGCAGGCCGCCCGGCTTGAGCTCGGCGCGCGCACCCGGTGCCAGCGGCAGCCGCTCGACCGCACGCATGCGGCTGACCCCATCGACGATCGTGGTTTCGTGCAGCGATACGTCGCCGAAGCTGGCGCTGCGTGCGCCGCTGATGGCCACCGCTGTCGCGCAGCCGTTATGGATCACCCCGTAGCCGGCGGTCATCGGCATGGCCGGATTTGGCGGCAGGCGCGCCCAGCCCTGCTGCACGGTGACGCAGGCGGGCACGGCGGTCGCCGCCGATGCTGCCCCCGCACACAGCAGCAACAATACGCCAACGAATGGTTTGGTTATCATCGCCTCAGATTCCTGTCCGCAACGAGACCGCAGCATGACAACGCTCATCGAGGTGATCAACCATGGCCCCATCCGCGAACTGCGCCTGGCGCGGCCACCGGTCAACGCACTGGACACCGAGCTGTGCCGGCAGCTGATCCACGCCATCGAGCTGGCGATGGCCGAGGACGCGCACGGCATCGTGCTGTCGGGCAGCGACCGGGTCTTCACCGGTGGCATGGACGTGCCGCACCTGCTCTCCCACGGTGATGACAAGCACAAGCTGCTGGACAGCTGGAACGCCTTCTTCGGCGCGGTGCGCAGCGTGGCCGAGAGCCGCATCCCGGTGGTGGCGGCCATCACCGGCCATGCGCCGGCCGGCGGCTGCGTGCTGGCGCTGTGCTGCGACTACCGGGTGATGGCGCGCAGTGCCGACCCGGCACGCCCCTATGCCATCGGCCTGAACGAGGTGCAGGTGGGCCTGGTGGCGCCGGAAGGCATCCAGCGCCTGCTGCGCCGCGCGGTGGGCGTGCACCGTTCCGGCATCCTGCTCGCCACGGGCGCGCTGGTGCCGGCCGAGCAGGCGCTGCAGATCGGCCTGGTCGATGAACTCGCCGACGGCGACCTGGTGGTGGCCCGCGCCATCGCCTGGCTGCAGAACCTGCTGAAGCAGCCGCGCCAGCCGATGCTGCTGACCCGCGCGGTGGCCCGTGCCGACCTGCAGGAGGCCCTGCACCCGGACCTGATCCAGCTGGACCGGTTCCTGGAGGCCTGGTTCGCGCCGGATGCGCAAAATGCCCTGCAGGCGCTGGTGGCGAGGCTGGGCAAATAACGGCCGCCCCCGCCCGGGGTCAGAGCCCTTTCGCAAAGCGAAAGGGATCCGACCCCTGACCGGTATAATCGAGCCTTCTTCACTGCTGTGGCCGCCCCCTTGAACGACACGCCCGAACCCGTCGTCTCCGAGCTGATCGACCTGCTCACCCTGGAGCGGCTGGAGGACAACCTGTTCCGCGGGCAGAGCCGCGACATCGGCACCAAGTACGTGTTCGGTGGCCAGGTGCTGGGCCAGGCGCTGGCCGCGGCCCAGGCCACGGTCGACAACGGCCGCCACGTGCACTCGCTGCACGCCTATTTCCTGCGCGCCGGCAACATCGACCACCCCATCGTCTATGACGTGGACCGTACCCGCGATGGCGGCAGCTTCTCCGTGCGCCGGGTCACCGCGATCCAGCACGGCAAGGTGATCTTCTTCTGCGCGGCCTCGTTCCAGCAGGCCGAGACCGGCGCCCAGCACCAGCACAAGATGCCCGAGGTGCCGCAGCCGGAGGACATCGAACCAAACCGTCCGCTGCCGGCCGAGGTGCTGGAGCGGCTGCCGATCAAGGTGCAGCGCTGGCTTTCGCGCGGCGGCCCGTTCGAGTTCCGCCACGTCTACCCGCGCGACGAACTGAACCCGCCCAAGCGCCCGCCCTACCACCAGGTGTGGCTGCGCCTGAGCGAACCGGTCGGCGACGCGCCCGAGCTGCACCAAGCGCTGCTGGCCTATGCCTCCGATTTCCACCTGCTGGGCACGGCCACCTTCCCGCACGGCATCAGCTACTACCATCCGCACGTGCAGATGGCCTCGCTGGACCACGCGATCTGGTTCCACCGCCCGTTCCGCGCCGACGACTGGCTGCTGTATTCGCTGGACAGCCCCAGCGCGCAGGATTCGCGCGGCCTGGCCCGCGGCCAGTTCTTCACCCGTGATGGCGTGCTGGTGGCCAGCACCGCCCAGGAAGGCCTGATCCGCGTAGTGCCGGACCAGGATGCCGCGGCCGCCGTGCCGGCCAAGGAGTAAGCAATGCGCCAGATTTTCAGCAGCCAGCGCGTGGAAACCGTCGAGGGCGTGGCCGAGCTGCTGCGCAGCCACGACATCGAAGTGAAGGTGACCAACGGCCGCTCGTACAAGACCCGTCGCCGTGGCCAGTTCAGCTATACCGACCTGGGCAACAGCCAGGGCTACCCGGCGGTGTGGATCGTGCGTGCCGACGACCAGCCGCGTGCACGCGAGATCCTGCGTGACGCACGCCTGCTCGACACCACCCGCCGCGACCACCCGACCGCCGAATTTGCCTTCCGCGATACAGCCGAGACCACCGGCAGTGGCCGCGGTTGGGCCTGGCGCATCCGCATCGCCCTGCTGGTGGTGATCGCCGGCGTGGCGCTGGTGATCGGCCTGCGCCACCGCGGCGCCCCGGCTCCCGCCGCACCGGCCCCGGCCCCGCAGGCCCAGCCGCAGCAGGCGCAACCGGCCCC
>NZ_QETL01000148.1:0-6891 GCF_003105135.1 Stenotrophomonas sp. SPM
AGCCCACGCTCGGCTGCTTCTCGGACCAAAGGCCAGCCGAGCATGGGCTCGGCTCTACAGGAGGGCCGCAGGCCCTCTACCACCCGGCCGCGTTATCTCTTACAATTCGCCTACGTTTATCAGGCTAAGCCCGCGTCCCGACGCGGGTTTTTTTCATGTTACCCTTCGGGCCATCAGCGGCCCGATTCCATTGGAGACATCCCATGGCGCTGGAGCGCACCCTTTCGATCATCAAGCCGGACGCCGTTGCCAAGAACGTCATCGGCGAAATCTACGCACGCTTCGAGAAGGCCGGCCTGAAGGTCGTGGCCGCCAAGTACAAGCAGCTGTCGCGTCGTGAAGCCGAAGGCTTCTACGCCGTGCACCGCGAGCGTCCGTTCTTCAACGCGCTGGTCGAGTTCATGATCTCTGGCCCGGTGATGATCCAGGCCCTGGAAGGCGAGAACGCCGTCCTGGCCCACCGCGATCTGCTGGGCGCCACCAACCCGAAGGAAGCCGCCGCAGGCACCATCCGCGCCGACTTCGCTGAATCCATCGATGCCAATGCCGCCCACGGCTCGGACTCGGTCGAGAATGCAGCGATTGAAATCGCCTACTTCTTCGCCGCCACCGAAGTCGTCTCGCGCTGAGAGTAATGCCGTGAACGAGGTCGTACAGTCCCCCGCCATCCAGCCGCTGCCGAAGTCGGCACCCGCGGCTGGCAAGCAGAACCTGCTCGACCTCGATCGCGCGGGCCTGGAGAAGTTCTTCGTCGAGGTTCTCGGCGAAAAGAAGTTCCGTGCCCATCAGGTGATGAAGTGGATCCATCATCGCTACGTCACCGATTTCGATGAAATGACCGACCTCGGCAAGGTCCTGCGCGCCAAGCTGCAGGCCCATGCCGAGGTGCTGGTTCCGAACATCGTGTTCGACAAGCCCTCCGCCGACGGCACCCACAAGTGGCTGCTGGCGATGGGCGTGGACGGCAAGAACGCCATCGAGACCGTGTACATCCCCGACAAGACCCGCGGCACGCTGTGCGTGTCCTCGCAGGTCGGTTGCGGCCTGAACTGCACGTTCTGCTCCACCGCCACCCAGGGCTTCAACCGCAACCTGACCACCGCCGAGATCATCGGCCAGGTGTGGGTTGCCGCACGCCACCTGGGCAACGTGCCGCACCAGATGCGCCGCCTCACCAACGTGGTGATGATGGGCATGGGCGAGCCGCTGATGAATTTCGACAACGTCGTGCGCGCCATGAGCGTGATGCGCGACGACCTGGGCTACGGCCTGGCCAACAAGCGCGTGACCCTGTCGACCTCTGGCCTGGTGCCGCAGATCGACCGCCTGTCCACCGAAAGCGACGTGTCGCTGGCGGTGTCGCTGCACGCGCCGAACGATGCGCTGCGCGAAACGCTGGTGCCGCTCAACAAGAAGTATCCGATCGCCGAGCTGATGGCTTCGTGCGCACGCTACCTGCGCGCCAACAAGCGCCGCGAATCGGTGACCTTCGAATACACCCTGATGAAGGGCATCAACGACAAGCCCGAGCATGCCCGTGAACTGGCCCGCCTGATGCGCCAGTTTGACAATGCGGTGCAGGCCAAGGATTCGGGCAAGGTCAACCTGATCCCGTTCAACCCGTTCCCGGGCACCCGCTACGAGCGTTCGGAAGAAGCGCACATCCGCGCCTTCCAGAAGATACTGCTCGACAGCAACGTGCTGACGATGGTCCGCCGCACCCGTGGCGACGACATCGACGCCGCCTGTGGCCAGCTCAAGGGCCAGGTGATGGACCGCACCCGCCGCCAGGCGGAATTCAACAAGACGTTGCAGGCAGGGAAGGGGAGCGATGCGGCCGCGTGACCGTCTCTGGCCAGTCCTGATTGCAGGGGTGCTGGCCGTTTCGGCCAGTGGCTGCAGCAAGACCACCAAGTCGCACCTCCCCGAGGAATACAGCCGCGGTGGTGACATCGCCCCGGAGCGCCACGTGCGCGATGCGCCGGGCGTCCGCGAGGAATTCCGTTACCAGGACCAGCTCGCGCTGGCAGCCCGCGACATGCAGGTGGGCAACCTGGACGAGGCCGAGCGCAAGGTGCGCCAGGCCATCAAGCTCAAGCCCAAGGGCGTGGACGGGGTGATGCTGCTGGCCGGCATCGACGACCGTCGCGGCCGCACGCAGCAGGCAGGCGAGGGTTTCCGCCGCGCCGCCGAACTGGCGCCGCAGCGCGGTGACGTGCTCAACAATTACGGTGCCTGGCTGTGCCAGCACGGCAATGCCGCCGAATCGCTGGTGTGGTTCGACCGTGCGCTGCAGCTGCCGGGCAGTGCTTCGGCAGGCGGCACGCTGGCCAATGCCGGCAGCTGTGCGCTGGATGCGGGGCAGGTGGAACGCGCCGAGCGCGACCTGCGTGCGGCCCTGCTCACGGTGCCGGCCAACCCGGTCGCGCTCGAGGCGATGGCGCAGCTCAACGTCCGGCGTGGCCGGTTCTTCGAGGCGCGCGCCTTCGCCGAACGTAGGATTGCGGCTGCACCGGCCACACGTTCCGTGTTACAACTTGCGTCTGAAATCGAGGCGCGACTGGGCGATCAGGCGGCATCCGATCGTTATCTGCAGCGGATTCGACAGGAATTTCCGCAGGACGCGGGCTCCTAACCTCCAGGGTTGATGCATTGTGATTGATGACCAGACTGTGAGCGCTCTCGATACTGCGGCCGGCTGCGGCACCCGCCTGCGCCAGGCCCGCGAGGCGGCCGGACTGACCCTTGACGATGTCGGCCAGCGCCTGCGCATGCCGGTCCAGGTCGTCAAGTCGCTTGAAGAGGAACAGTGGCAGAAGCTCGGCGCCCCGGTATTCGTCCGTGGCCAGCTGCGCAGCTATGCGCGCCTGCTGAACGTGGATATCAGCCAGCTGTTGGAGCAGGCCCAGGTCGGTGCGGTCGTTCCGCCCACCCTGGTCAGCCATACCCATACCCCGCGTGCCCGCCGCATCGCCGAGAACCTCGGCAGGCGCATGCTCTATGTCGGTATCACCGCAGTGCTGGCGGTGCCGGTGTGGTTTGCCACCCGCGGCCACTTCGACAACACCCCGGCGACCCCGAACACGGCCTCGCTGGACGTGGTGCCGGCCGCCGTGCCGGTGGCCCCGTCCTCGGTCGGCAACGAGCCGTCGGCCGCCAGTGCCGAGCCGGCGGTTGCCGCCGCCAAACCGGCAGCCACCCCCTACGTGGCCTCGCTGGCCCCGGTGCCGCGTCCGGCCCCGGCCGCCCCGGCCACCGCCAACCTGGACATGCAGTTCAGTGGCGACAGCTGGGTCGATATTGCAGGCCCCGATGGCGGCTCGGTCGAGAAGGCGCTGATCAAGGCCGGCGAAACCCGCAGCTTCACCCCCGGCCAGGTGAGCCGCGTGACCTTGGGCAACGCCTCGGCGGTCCAGGTTCAGCAGAACGGCGCTATCGTCGATCTGACCCCCTACCAGCGAGCCAACGTGGCCCGCTTTCAGGTATCCTCTGAAGGCTCCGTTGTCCCGGTTTCGCACTGAGACGCGGTTTCACCACCTTCGATAATCCCAATGGTCCCTCCCTACGGGCGGGGCGAGAGTACGCATGGCGATCGACGATCTGCTCGACGAGCACGAACAAAGTGAACGTGTCCGCAGCTGGCTGCGGAAGAATGGCGCCAGCATCCTCGGTGGCGTAGCGATCGCCATCGGCGCCATTGCCGGCTGGCAGTGGTACCAGACCCAACAGGGCGGCAAGCTGGCCTCGGCCAATGTCGAGTACCAGAAGGCACTGGTTGGCCTGCAGGGCAACAAGCTGGATGACGCGGCAAAGGCAGTCAAGGCGCTGGAGGCTGGTCCGTCCAGCATCTACGGCGATCTGGCGGCCCTGCAGCTGGCCAAGGCCCAGGTCGACGCCGGCAAGAATGAAGAAGCACTGGCCACCCTGCGCGCCGTGAAGGTCGAAGGCGACCTGCAGCGCGTGGTCGACCAGCGCGTGGCCCGCCTGCTGGTGGCCACCGGCAAGAGCGACGAAGCGATCAAGCTGCTTGGCAGCGCCAGCGACAGCGGCAGCCTGGAAATCCAGGGCGATGCGCTGCTGGCGCAGGGCAAGCGTGACGCGGCCCGTGAGCAGTATGAGAAGGCGCTTAAGACGCTGGACGTGGCAGCACCGCAGCGGCGCGTGCTGGAAACCAAGGTTATGGACGCTGGCGGCACCGTCGCCGCCCCTGCGGAGTCGGTTTGATGAGTCAGAAGGTCATGATTACGCGCGTCGCCTCCGTCCTGCTGCTGGGCATGGCATTGACCGGCTGCAGCACCATGAAGGGCTGGTTCGCTGGTAAGGATGCCGCCGCCAAGAAGGCACAGGAGCCGGCCGAACTGGTCAAGTTCGAGCCGACCCTGAAGGTCAACAAGGCCTGGTCGGTCAACCTGGGCAAGGGTGAGCGCCGCATCGGCGTGCGCCAGGGCCCGGCCGTGGCCAACGGCCACGTGTTCGCTGCGGCGATCACCGGTGGCGTGCACGCCATCGACCTGCAGACCGGCAAGAAGGTCTGGACCTGGGAGCCGCAGAAAGAAAAGAAGAAGGCCAAGCTGCGCCTGTCCGGCGGCCCGGGTGTCGGCGAGAACCTGGTGGTCATCGGTACCCTCGATGGCCAGGTGATCGCGCTGGACATCAACGATGGCAGCGAGAAGTGGCGCGCCCGCGTGCCGGGCGAAGTGATCTCGGCCCCGGCTGTGTCGCAGGGCCTGGTGTTCGTGCGCAGCAATGATGGCCGCGTCACCGCGTTCGAAGCCTCCAACGGCACCCAGAAGTGGTTCAACCCCAGCGAGCTGCCGGCGCTGACCGTGCGTGGCAACGCGCCGGTGGTCACCGGTCCGGGCGTGCTGTTCATCGGCAAGGATGACGGCGCTGTCGCCGCCCTGGCCATGCAGGACGGCCGCACCCTGTGGGACCAGACCGTGGGCAGCCCCGAAGGCCGTACCGAGCTGGACCGCATGGCCGACGTCGACGGCGCTCCGGTGCTGGAAGGCAATACGCTGTTCGTGAGCAGCTTCAAGAACCAGACCATGGCCATCGAAGGCCCGACCGGTCGCCCGCTGTGGGCGCGCGACCATGGCGGTGCCGGCGGCGTGGCGGTGTCTTCGGGCAATGTGTTCGTTACCGACCCCAAGGGCGGCGTGTTCGGCCTGGACAAGGCCAGCGGCACCGCGATGTGGTCGCAGACCGGTCTGGCGCGTCGTTCGCTGACCGGGCCTGCGCTGCAGGGTGATTACGTGGTGGTCGGTGACTACAAGGGATACCTGCATTGGCTGCAGGCCTCCGACGGCGCGATGGCGGCGCGGGCCAAGAGCGGCGGTGACGCCCTGCTGGCCCAGCCAATCGTCGTCGACGGGGTGCTGCTGGTGCAGAATGTTGACGGCAAGCTGACCGCGTTCCGGTTGGCAAATTAATACGGAGTAACCGCGATGCTGCCTTTGGTCGCCCTGGTTGGACGGCCGAATGTCGGCAAGTCGACCATTTTCAATGCGTTGACCCGCACGCGTGACGCCCTGGTCCATGACCAGCCCGGCGTCACCCGTGATCGCAACTACGGCGTCTGCCGTCTGGACGAGGACAACCATTTCCTCGTCGTGGACACCGGCGGTATTGCCGAGGAAGAGGAAGGCCTGGCGGGCGCTACCACGCGCCAGGCTCGCGCCGCTGCGGCCGAAGCCGATCTGATCCTGTTCGTCGTTGATGCCCGCGAGGGCACCTCGGCGATGGATGACGAGATCCTGGCGTGGCTGCGCAAGCTGTCGCGCCCGACGCTGCTGCTGATCAACAAGATCGACGGCACCGACGAGGACACCGTCCGCTCGGAATTCGCCCGTTACGGCTTCAGCGAAATGCTGACCGTGTCTGCCGCCCATCGCCAGGGCCTGGATGACCTGATGGACGAGGTGATCCAGCGCCTGCCCGAAGAAGGCAGCGGCGAAGAGCTGGACAACGATCCGGACCGCATCCGCATCGCCTTCGTCGGCCGCCCCAACGTGGGCAAGTCGACGCTGGTCAATCGCATCCTCGGCGAAGAGCGCATGATCGCCTCGGACGTGCCGGGCACCACGCGCGACTCGATCGCCGTGGACCTGGAGCGTGACGGTCGCGAATACCGCCTGATCGATACCGCCGGCCTGCGCCGTCGTTCGCGCGTGGATGAGGTCGTCGAGAAGTTCTCGGTGGTCAAGACCATGCAGTCCATCGAGCAGTGCCAGGTGGCCGTTCTGATGCTGGACGCCACAGAAGGCGTGACCGACCAGGATGCCACCGTGCTGGGCGCGGTGCTGGATGCCGGCCGTGCGCTGGTCATCGCCATCAACAAGTGGGATGGCCTGACCGAGTACCAGCGCGAGCAGGCGGAAACGATGCTGTCGCTGCGCCTGGGCTTCGTGCCGTGGGCCGAGTCGGTGCGCATTTCGGCCAAGCATGGTTCGGGCCTGCGTGAGCTGTTCCGTGCGGTGCACCGCGCGCACGAATCGGCGAACAAGACCTTCACCACCAGCGAAGTGAACAAGGCGCTGGAAATGGCTTACGAGACCAACCCGCCGCCGACCATCCGCGGCCACGTCTCCAAGCTGCGTTACGTGCACCCGGCCGGCGCCAACCCGCCGACCTTCATCGTGCACGGCACGCGCCTGAAGGAACTGCAGGAATCGTACAAACGCTACCTGGAGAACTTCTTCCGCAAGCGCTTCAAGCTGATCGGCACGCCGGTGAGCTTCATCTTCCGCGAGGGTACCAACCCGTACGAGGGCAAGAAGAACGTCCTCACCGAGCGGCAGGTCAAGGCCAAGCGGCGCTTGATGAAGCACGTCAAGGGCAAGTGATTCACAAGAAGGCGGCCGCAGGGCCGCCTTTTTCGTTGGTGGCGCC
>NZ_QETL01000149.1:0-6828 GCF_003105135.1 Stenotrophomonas sp. SPM
GAGCCCGTTGCCGCCGCCCGGCGTTCGCCGCCGCGCTCGCTCAGCAGGCGCTGCGGGCCCTCCTGCGGGTCCAGTTCGTAGCGTGCCGCCGGGTCCACCGGCTGGCCGTCGCTGGCTGTGTCCAGCTCGAAGCCCAGCCCCAGCGCCGCCAGCAGCTCACGCTCGAAGCGACGCAGCGTCCACGCCAGGCCCGCGCCCACCGCCAGCCGCGCACGCGCCTCGCCGTAGGCCAGGTACAGCTCCGGCAGCGGGTCCTGGCGCGGGGCCAGGCGCAGGGTCAGTTCACTCAGGTAGAAACCGGCCAGCATCGCTTGGCCGACCAGGCGCGGGGCCGCGTCCAGCGCCTCGGCGCCGCGCAGCTGGGCCAGTTCACCGCGCTGCAGGGCACTGAAACGTATCCACTGCAGCGGCTGCAGGGCTGCGCGCAGCACCTGGCCCTTGGCGGTGGACACGCCACGCGCCAGCAGGCCGATGCGGCCGTGCTGCGCGCTCAGTACCTCGACCAGCAGGCTGGTCTCGCGGTAGGCCCGCGCATGCAGCACGAACCCGGTGTCGTCCTCGATCAGCATCGAAGCGACCGTCGCGGCTTATTCGTAGCCGAAGGCCTTCAGTGCGGCCTCGTCGTCAGACCAGCCTTCACGCACGCGCACCCAGGTCTCCAGAAACACCTTGGCCCCAAACAGACGTTCCATCTGCATGCGGGACTTGGCACCGATGTCCTTCAGGCGGGCGCCGCCCTTGCCGATCACGATGGCCTTCTGGCCTTCGCGCTCGACCCAGATGACCGCACCGATGCGCAGCAGGTTGCCGTCTTCGGTGAAGCGCTCGATCTCCACGGTGGTGGCGTACGGCAGCTCTTCGCCGAGCTGGCGCATCAGCTGTTCACGCACCAGCTCGCCGGCCAGGAAGCGCTGGCTGCGGTCGGTGATCTCGTCCTCGCCGAACATCGGCGGGGCTTCCGGCAGCAGGGCCAGCACGTCGCGGACCAGGGCTTCCAGGCCGTTGCGCTTCTGCGCGGAGATCGGGTGCACGGACGCGAAATCGCGGCCTTCGGTCACCTGCTGCAGGAACGGCAGCAGCGCGCCCTTGTCCTTCATGCGGTCGATCTTGTTGACCACCAGCACCACCGGGATGCCGGCATCGCGCAGCACGTTGAAGGCCAGGCTGTCTTCCTCGTCCCAGCGGCCGGCTTCGATCACCAGCAGGCCGGCGTCGACGCCTTCCAGCGAGCCGCGCGCGGCGCGGTTCATCACCCGGTTCATCGCCCGCTTCTGCACCTTGTGCAGGCCGGGGGTGTCGACCAGCACCAGCTGGCCTTCCGGGTAGGTGGCGATGCCCAGCAGGCGATGGCGCGTGGTCTGCGGGCGGTTGGAGACGATGCTGACCTTGGCGCCGACCAGGGCGTTGGTCAGGGTCGACTTGCCCACGTTCGGGCGGCCGATGACGGCCACGCTGCCGCAATGATGGGGAGTTTGTTCGCTCACTTGGAATCCAGTTGTTCTAGGACGGCCGCAGCCGCTTGTTGTTCGGCAAGCCGGCGCGAGGGGCCTTCGCCCTCGGTGCTGGCGGCAGGGTCCGCGACGTTGCAGCGTACCCGGAAGTGCTTGGCGTGGTCGTCACCGGATTCTGACACCAGTTCGTACTGCGGCAACGCCTTCTGTCGGGCCTGCAGCCATTCCTGCAGGCGGGTCTTGGGGTCCTTCTCCGGCCGGCCGGTGGCCGGCAGGGCCTCCATCGAGGCGGTGAACCAGGGCAGCACGACCGCCCGGCAGGCCTCGAAGCCCGCATCCAGGTAGATCGCGGCCACCACGGCCTCGAGCGCGTCGGCGAGGATCGAGTCGCGGCGGTGGCCGCCGGACTTCAGTTCGCCCGGGCCCAGGGTCAGCCGCTCACCCAGTTCCAGGGTGCGGGCGATCACCGCCAGCGCGCCTTCACGCACAAGCTCGGCGCGCGCGCGGGTCATCGCGCCCTCGTCGGCCTTGGGCCAGCGCTGGTACAGCGCCTCGGCGACCATCATGTTGACGATGCTGTCGCCGAGGAATTCCAGGCGCTCGTTATGCGGCGCACCGGCACTGCGATGGGTCAGCGCCTGCTTGAGCAGGGCTGGATCGCTGAAAACGTGACCGATCAGGTCACCACGTTGGATGAATTTACTGGGCACCGCTACGAACGAGGTCCTGGGATGATTCAAACTTGCCAACCACGTCGAGGTTGCCCACCAGCGGGCGACGCACTTCGTAACTGACGTTGAGGGTCCAGCCGTTGTCACGACGGTTGAACTTGACGTTGGACGGCTTCACGTTGTCCGAGTAGTTGATGTACAGGCGCTTGAAGAACAGGTCCTGGATCTGCGCCGGCGCCATGGTGCCGACGCTGGGCTCCTTGGCCAGGCTCTTCATCGCCGAGCGCACGGCGTAGTATTCCTGGTACATCGGGAACAGCTTCATGCCGACGTACAGGAAGAAACCCACCACGATCAGGACCACCAGGAAGGAGGTCAGGGTCATGCCGCGCTGCGTGTACATCTTCTTCATTGCGTTCTCCCCAGATACGCGTGGATGTGAAGTCAGTTGATGCCCGAGCCGATCCGCGATGGCTGGAAGCCATCCTTGCAGAACCAGCCCTGGCAGTTCAGCCAGATCAGGAACGCACGGCCGCGCAGGTTTTCTTCCGGCAGCAGGCCCCAGAAACGGCCGTCATCGCTGTTGTCGCGATTGTCGCCCATCACCAGGTATTTGCCAGCCGGCACGGTCCACTGGCCCTGGCCGCGAGGATAATCGGTCTCCAGCACGGTGTGGGTGCGGCCCGGCAGGTGCTCGACCAGCAGGTTGGCGCCCTCGCCCTGGCCCTTGTCGCCGGCGTAGATGCCCTTGTTGTCGTACTTCAGCGGCTCGCCATTGAGGATGACGCCGTCGCCTTCGAAGACCACGGTGTCGCCCGGCACGCCAATGACGCGCTTGATGAAGTTCTCGCCCTTGGCCGGATCGTTGTCGCTGTGGCCCGGGAAGTGGAACACCACCACGTCGCCGCGCGACGGTTCGCCGAACGGCACGAACTTGGTGTTGGTGATCGGCAGGCGCAGGCCATAGGAGAACTTGTTGACCAGGATGAAATCGCCGATCAGTAGGTTCGGCATCATCGAGCTGGACGGGATCTTGTACGGCTCGGCAATGAAGCTGCGCACGATCAGCACCACCACCAGCACCGGGAAGAAGGCGCGTGAGTAGTCCACCAGCACCGGCTCGGTATCCAGCAGGCCGGCGCGCTGGGCGCGGCGCTTGGCCAGGTACAGCTTGTCGGCCAGCAGGATCAGGCCCGAGGCCAGGGTCAGTACGACCAGGAGGATCTCAAACAATTTCATTCAGGGTCCTTTGCAACGTCACCGGACGAACGGCCCCGAAGGGCCGCTGCGGGCTTACTTGTTGTCCATCTGCAGCACGGCCAGGAAGGCTTCCTGCGGGATTTCCACGCGGCCGACCTGCTTCATGCGCTTCTTGCCTTCCTTCTGCTTTTCCAGAAGCTTCTTCTTGCGCGAAACGTCGCCACCATAGCATTTGGCCAGCACGTTCTTGCGCATGGCCTTGACCGTGGTGCGGGCGATGATCTGCGAGCCGACGGCGGCCTGGATGGCCACGTCGAACTGCTGGCGCGGGATCAGGTCCTTCATCTTCTCGCACAGCTCGCGGCCGCGGCGGTCGGCATGGCTGCGGTGCACGATCAACGACAGGGCGTCGACCTTGTCACCGTTGATCAGCACGTCCACGCGCACGAACGGACCGGCGTCGAAGCGCACGAAGTGGTAGTCCAGCGAGGCATAGCCACGGCTGACCGACTTCAGCTTGTCGAAGAAGTCGAGCACCACTTCGGCCATCGGCAGCTCGTAGCTGATCTGCACCTGGCTGCCCAGGTAGTTGATGCCGAGCTGGCTGCCGCGCTTTTCCTCGCACAGCTTGATGATGTTGCCGATGTACTCCTCGGGAGTAAGCACGTTGGCGCGGATGATCGGCTCGCGGATCTCCTCGACATGGTTGACCGGCGGCAGCTTGGCCGGGTTGTCCATGTTGACGATGGTGCCGTCGGTCTTCAGGACTTCATAGACCACCGTCGGCGCTGTGCTGATCAGGTCCAGGTTGTATTCGCGTTCCAGGCGCTCCTGCACGATTTCCATGTGCAGCATGCCAAGGAAGCCGCAGCGGAAGCCGAAGCCCATCGCCTCGGAGCTTTCCGGCTCGAAGCGCAGCGCGGCGTCGTTCAGGCGCAGCTTGTCCAGCGCTTCGCGCAGATCCGGGTAGTCCTCGGCATCGACCGGGAACAGGCCGGCGAACACGCGCGGCTGCATTTCCTGGAAGCCCGGCAGCGGCTTCGGCGCCGGATCGGCGGCCAAGGTCAGCGTATCGCCGACCGGCGCACCGTGGACGTCCTTGATGCTGGCGGTGACCCAGCCCACTTCACCGGCACGCAGCGCCGGCAGCACCTTGCGCTTGGGCGTGAACACGCCGACGTTGTCGACCTGGTGGGTACGGCCGGTGGACATCACCTGCAGCTTGTCGCCGGCCTTGATCTGGCCCTGCATGACGCGCACCAGCGAGACCACGCCCAGGTAGTTGTCGAACCAGGAGTCGATGATCAGCGCCTGCAGCTTGTCGGTATCGCGTGGCACCGGGGCCGGAATGCGATGCACGATGGCTTCCAGCACGTCCTGCACGTTCAGGCCGGTCTTGGCGCTGACCGGTACGGCGTCGGCGGCGTCGATGCCGATGACGGCCTCGATCTCGGCCTTGGCGCGCTCGATGTCGGCGGTGGGCAGGTCGATCTTGTTGATCACCGGCACCACTTCCAGGCCCTGCTCGACGGCGGTGTAGCAGTTGGCCACCGACTGCGCTTCCACGCCCTGGGCGGCATCGACCACCAGCAGCGCGCCTTCGCAGGCGGCCAGCGAACGGCTGACTTCATAGGAGAAGTCGACGTGGCCGGGGGTGTCGATGAAGTTCAGGTGATAGGTCTGGCCGTCCTTCGCTACGTACGGCAGCGAGACCGACTGGGCCTTGATGGTGATGCCACGCTCGCGCTCGATCGGGTTCGAATCGAGCACCTGCGCTTCCATCTCGCGGGCCTGCAGGCCGCCGCAAAGCTGGATGATGCGGTCGGCCAGCGTGGACTTGCCGTGGTCGACGTGGGCAATGATGGAGAAGTTGCGGATGTTCCGCATCGAATCAGAAGACATAGGTGGCGGCGGCGCGCGGCGTCGTCAGGGTAACGGTCGATTATCGCATGCCCGGGGCCCCGCCGCGAAAGCGGCCTGATCGGGCCGGGCCCGGAATGGCCAAAGCCCCGCCGGGGCGGGGCTTCGGGGGGAGTGACAGGACCGCCCGGGAGCGGCCGTGAAGGCCTTACTGGCCGGCCTTGACCGCCACGAAGGCGCTGTTGCCGCTGCTGGCACGGACCAGCAGCAGGACCACATCGCCCTTCTTGTAGCCGGACAGCGCGCGGTTGAGCGCATCGACACTGCCGACCGGGGTGTTGCCGACGCGCAGGACGACCATGCCCGGGGCCAGGCCGGCGTCACGGGCGCCTCCGCCTTTGACCCCGGTGATGCGCACGCCCTCGCCCGAGTCCAGGCCCAGCTGCTTGCGCTGCGGCGCGGTCAGCTCGGACACGTCCAGGCCCAGCAGGGCGTTGGCACCGGACTGCGGCGCGGCGTCGGCATTGGCTGCGGACGGACCGCGGGCGTTGTCCTGGCCGTCATCGGTCAGGGCGGTCAGGGTGGCGCTGAGCTCACGCGGCTTGCCATCGCGGTACACGACCAGGCTCACCTTGCTGCCCGGGGCCATCGCGCCGATCAGCGGCGGCAGGTCGGACCAGGTGTTGACCGTGCTGCCATTGACCGAGCGGATGACATCGCCCAGCTGCACGCCGGCCTTGGCCGCGGCACTGCCGGGCACGATCTGGTTGACCAGCGCGCCACGGCTGTCCGGCAGGCCCAGGCCCTGCGCCTTCAGCGAATCGATCGGTTCGACCACCGCGCCCAGCTGGCCACGGGTGACCTTGCCGCTCTTCTTGATCTGCTCGACCGCGCTCATTGCCAGGTCGATCGGGATCGCGAAGCTGATGCCCATGTAGCCGCCGGATGCGGAGAAGATCTGCGAGTTGATGCCGACCACTTCACCGCGGGTGTTCAGCAGCGGGCCACCGGAGTTGCCCTGGTTGATCGCCACGTCGGTCTGGATGAAGGGTACATAGCGCTGGTCCGGACCGCCGGTGCTGCGGCCGACGGCGCTGACCACGCCGGCGGTGACCGAATGGTCGAGGCCGAACGGTGAGCCGATCGCGACAACCCACTGGCCCGGCTTGAGGGTATTGGAATCGCCCACGCGCACGGTCGGCAGGTTCTTGCCGTCGATCTTCAGCAGGGCCACGTCGTACTGCTGGTCGCTGCCGACCACCTTGGCAGTGAACTCGCGGCTGTCACCCAGCTTCACCTTCACGTCGCTGGCGTCGGCCACCACGTGGTAGTTGGTCAGCACGTAGCCGTCGGGCGAGATGATGAAGCCCGAGCCCATGCCGCGGCCCTTGATGCTGGGGCCGCCGTCCTGGCCACCCTGCCCCTGCCCCGGCATCGGGAAGTCGGGACCGAAGAAGCGGCGGAAGAACTCCGGCATGTCGTCGTCGCCCATCGGGCCACGCGAGGCCTGGCGGTTGTTGCGCACGATGGTGACGTCAACGTTGACCACGCCGGGGCCGACCTGTTCGACCAGGTTGGTGAAATCAGGCAGGCCGCTGACCAGCGGCTGCGCCGGGGTACGCGGCGCGGCGGCGGCGGCCGGGGCC
>NZ_QETL01000150.1:0-6740 GCF_003105135.1 Stenotrophomonas sp. SPM
CCACGCGGGTGGGCATGGCGGTGCGCGCCGCTGTGACCGGGGCGGTGGCCGGCGTGCTGCGTGCGGCGTCACGCTGCTGCCAGCGTGCGCGGATCTGCTGGGCCTGCTCGCTGATGCTGCGCTGTACGTCCGGGCTGAGTTGGGCCTGCGCCGCCAGCCGCTCGGCCGTTGCCGCATCACCGCGCAGCACGGCCCACAGTGCCAGGTTGGCGGTGGCCTTGGCATTGCCCGGCTGCAGCTCCAGCGCCTTGGCCAGCGGTTCGCGTGCCTGCTCCAGCTGGCCGGCACGCAGGCGCGCATAGCCCAGGTCGCCGAGGTAGTCGGTGTTCAACGGCTGCAGGCGGGTAGCGCGCGCCAGCGCCAGTTCGCTGGCGGCATCATCGTTTCGGCGCGCTGCGATCAGGCCCAGGCCGTGCGCGGCAGCGGCGGCCTGGGCGCCGGAATCGAGGCTGCGATAGATATCGGCGGCCGCGTCGACCTGGCCGGTCTCGCGCAGGGCGTCGGCCTGCAGCAGGCGCAACGCGGGCGCATCGCCGAAGCGCTGCCGGTAGGCGTCGACGTGGGCCAGCGAAGCAAACCACGCGCCCTGCTGCTGCATGCGCGCGATCAGCTCCAGATAGGTGTTGCGGCTGTCCTGCGGCGCCGGTGTCGGCTCGGCCAGACTCGGCCCCTTGCGATAGGCCGGGGCGGTGGAGGCGCAGCCGGACAGCGCGGCCAGGGCGCACAGCAGGTAGGCGGGGCGAAGCGCAGGCATGAGGTTCATCCCATCTTGGTCAAGGTATTGGCCAGCGCCACCAGCGCAGGGCCGGCAAGCACCAGCATCAGCGCCGGCAGCAGGGTCAGCATCATCACCACGGTCATCTTCACCGAGAGCTTTCCGACCTTTTCCTTCAGCGCATTGCGGCGCTGTTCGCGCAGGCGCACGCTGAACTGCCGCAGCGGTTCCTGCACCGCGCCGCCATGCGCATGCACCTGCAGGATGAGCTGCACCAGGCTGGACAGGTCGTCATCGCCGTAGACCTCGCTGAGGCGACGCAGCGACTGAGCGCGCGTGCGGCCGAGCGAGTAGGCGGCATTTGCTTCCTGGATCTCGCGACCCAGCACGGGCAGCGCATCACGCAGCTTGTCACCCAGCGTCTGCAGGCTCTGGTCCATGCTGAAACCCACGCCCTGCAGCAGGCGCAGCAGGTCGATCAGCAGCGGCAGTTCGTTGGACACCGCGCGGCGCCGGCGCTTCACCCAGCTGGACAGTGCGAACTTCGGCAACAGCAGTCCCGCCGCCAGCGCAGCGATGACCACCATCAGGCGTGACACGCCGGTGGCATCACTCATTGCCAGTGCGGCCACCAGCACCAGTACAGCCAGCATCAGCCGCAGGGCGAGGTAGATGGCGGTGCCACGTCGCGTGTTCCAGCCGGCGAGGTCGAGCAGCAGCCGGTCTTCGTTGGCCAACAGCGCCGCTTCCAGGCGGCCACCGGCGAATAGCTGGCCGAGCTGCTGCAGCCATCCAAAGGAGTCGCGCGCAGGCGCGGGCTCCGGCGGTGCGGCATCACGCGGGCGCAGTGCGGTCTGCAGGGTCGCGGAGGTGCGCGCTTCACGGCTGCCACGTACCCACCCGCCGAGGCCGAGCAATGCCACGCCAGCGGCCAGCACCAGCAGGGCCAGCATCCACCAGGTGGCGGCGCTCATCGCAGGTCTCCCGGGCACAGATGCTTGGTCATAGCGAGCGCGCCAGTCGATACAGCAGGAATCCACCGACCAGCTCCAGGCCGAGGGCCATCAACAACACCTTGTGGCCCAGCGGGTCGTGCAGCACGGGCTGGAAGAAATCGGGACTGCTGATCGCCATCAGCACGGCGCAGGCCGGCGGCAGCAGGCCCAGCACCCAGGCCGACATCCGCGTTTCCGAGGTGGTCGCCGCCAGTTCCTGCTGCGCCTGCTCGAGGTCGCGCATGAAATCGCCCATGCGCTGCAGGATCTGGTCGGAACGTCCGCCGATGCGCACGCTGACACCGATCACCACGGCAAGCACCTTGAGCACGTCCATCTGGTAGGGCTGCGCGGCCAGGCCCAGCGCACGGTCAAGGTCCATGCCGCTGCGCGCGTAGCGCACGGTGGTGTCGAGCATGCCGCGCAGCGGCGCGGTGGTCTGCACCGATGCGGTCTGGAAGGCCATCTGCAGGCTGTTGCCGAGCGCGGTCAGGCGCACCAGGTTGTCGAGGAAATCCGGCAACTGGTGCAGCAGGCGCGCACGCAGGCGGGTGGTGCGGCGGACGATCCACAGCCCACAGCCGAGCAGGTAAAGGCCCAGCGTGAGCGGGAACATCCACAGCGTACCCAGGCGCATCACGGCGACGACGGAAAGCGCGATGCCCGGCACGAGCAGCAGCAGCGGCAGCTTCCAGCCCGGCTCCAGGCCCGCACGCTGCAGGAAGGCGTCCCAGGGCAGGGCGCGCTTGGCTGCTGCGGGCGCGGCACGCGCGGGATCGGTCGCTGGCAGCGGCGTGCTGCCACCGCGGCCGAGCTGCTGCTCGGCGTGCTGCAGCGAGCTCTGGCGCTGCTCGCGGCCGTGCGCGGCGCCCCACAGCCACACGGCCGCAGCCAGCAGCACGGCCACGATGCTCAGCAGCAGGAGCGCGGCGGTGCCCATTTCAGAAGTCTCCGTACAGCGACTCGCGCAGCTGCTGGCGGAACGGCTCCAGCTTGCGCGAATGGGGCTGGAAGCCGAGGCCGATCCAGCGGTTGACCTCCGCCCCGTTCGCATCCACCTGCACTTCGTGGCGGAACATCTCCTGGGTAGTGATCAGGTTGTCGCTGACGCCGGTGATCTCGGTGATCGACACCAGCACGCGGCGGCCACTGGGCAGTCGCGAAATCTGCACGATGAAGTCAATCGCGCTCGCGATCTGCCGGCGCAGGCTGTCCTCGCTGCCCTGGAAGCCGGCAAAGCCAGCCAGCATCTCGATGCGGTACAGGCAGTCGCGCGGCGAGTTGGCATGGATGGTGGCCATCGAACCGTCATGGCCGGTATTCATCGCCTGCAGCATTTCCAGTACTTCGGCGCCGCGCACCTCGCCGACCACGATGCGGTCCGGGCGCATGCGCAGGCTGTTGCGCACCAGGTCGCGGATGCCGACCGCACCATGACCATCGGCACCGCCCACGCGGCTCTCCAGGCGCACCACGTGCGGGTGGTTCAGCGATAGCTCGGCGGTATCTTCCACGGTGATGACGCGCTCGGTTTCCGGCACGTAGCTGGTCAGCGCGTTAAGCAGCGAGGTCTTGCCCGAGCTGGTGCCGCCGGAGACCAGGATGTTGCAGCGGCCCAGCACCATGGCCTTGATCAGCGCCTGCATCGGTGCGTCGAAGGTGCCCTTGGCCAGCAGTTCGTCCGGGGTGAAGGGGTCCTTGCGGAACTTGCGGATGGACACCATCGGACCGTCCACGGCCAACGGCGAGATGATGGCGTTGAGGCGGCCGCCGTTGGGCAGGCGCGCATCCACCATCGGATTGGAATCGTCCAGGCGGCGGCCGATCGGGGCCAGGATGCGGCGCAGGATGCGCAGCAGGTGGGTGTCGTCGGTGAAGCGCTGGGTCGCGCGCCGCAGCACGCCGCCCTGCGAGACATGCACGTCCTTGAAGCCGTTGATCAGGATGTCCTCGATCGTCGGGTCGTGCAGCAGGTCATCCAGCGGACCGAAACCGGTGAGCTCCTTCACCAGTCCCTGGGCGACGGTCTGCATCTCCTCCTCGTTGATCGGGATGCGCCATTCTTGGATGAAGCTGACGGTCTGCACCTGCACCCAGCGCGCGATGGTATCCGGCGCCCAGGAGTCGATGTCGATCCGCTCGTCTTCGATGCTGTTGAGCAGGTGCTCATGCGCGGCCGACAGCACCTTCTGGTACTGCTCGGTCTGCGCGAACGGCGGACTGGCCGGTGCGTTGTCAGGCAGCCCGGCGCGCGCCATGGCATTGGGAAACAGGGTCACTTTGTCTTCCATGGCGTTCCACCCAGGGCAAGGGCAAGTCTTTCCCGCAGGCCAAGCGGCAGGGCCGGGCCGGCGGCCGGGTCCAGTCGCGCCACCAGCGGGGCTAGGGCGCGCAGGTACCGATCGCGCGGGGCATCCTGCAGCAGCAGATGGCCGTGGCTGGCCGCGGCCCGCACGCGCGGGCGCTCGGGCAGGGTGGCCAGCAGCGGCAGTTCGAAGCGGCGTGCGATCTGTTCGGGGCTCAGGCCGCTGTGTTCATCATGACGGTTGACCACCAGCTGCAGCCGGCTCTCGCGTTCACGCTGCCCGCTCAGGTGCTTGAGGGCATGATCAAGCGAGACCAGGGTGGCGATGGCGGTGTCGGCCACCAGCCAGATCTCGTCGGCCTGTTCCAGTAGCAGCGGCGGCAGCTGGCGCAGCGGGCAACCGCCGGCATCGCACAGCACGCTGGTGAAGACCCCGCGCAGGCGCTGCAGCAGCGCGCCGGGATCGGAGGGCGGCACCGCATCGCTGCCGCTGGCACGGTCGAGCAGGACCAGGCCGCTGGTGTGCCGGGCCATTGCGGTGCGCGCGAGGGTGGCGTCGATGCGGCTGGCGTTGCGCAGCGCATCTTCATAGTGGAATCGGCTGTCTAGGTTGAGGTACAGCGCGAGATCGCCCGCCGGCTGCGCCAGCTCCATCAGCAGGCCGTCGGTTCCCGTGGCATCGTCGCCCGTATGGCTGCGCTGCTGCTGGGCGAGCACGGCCAGATGTGCGGCCAGGGTGCTGGTGCCAACGCCGGCGCGTACGCCAAGCAGCAGCACGAACCGCGCGCGGTGCGACGGCTGCGGGGCGGCGGCGGTGCGCGGGGAGAGCGCGCGGCGCAGGGCGATCTCGATTGCGCCGTTGTCGCTGTCCAGGTCGAGCACATCGCGCAGGCCGGCGCGCAGGGCCATCACCACGCCTTCCACCTGGCCGGTGCCGGTGGCCCCCACGGCCATCAGGTTCAGATCGGGCTGGGTCTGCTGCAGCTGCTCAGCCAGCACGGTTGAAGACGCCGCGTATTCCGGGCGGAAGTCGAGCAGCACCAGGCTGTTGGCACCCCGCTGCAGGTCCTGCGCCGAGGTCGGCTGCGTGCTGTCCTGCCAGTGCAGCACCGCCGATGCCGGCAGCCGCAGCGCCAGCCGCTGCAGCAGTTCACGATCAATGCCGTACAGGACCAGGTTCATCGCTGGTCCCGTGGCATGCAGTGGCTGGGCAGTGGCGTAGGGCATGGGCGTGGGCTCGGCAGCATCGGGTCAGCGCGAGAAGCCTGGCACCGGGTCCTGGCTGACCGGGCCCAGCAGCCATGCACCCCATTCGGGCATGTGCGGGCGCGACTCGCGATCGCCGGGCAGCGGCAGCTCGGTGTTGCGGGCCAGCGGCTGCACCAGGCGCGGGGTGACGATGATCACCAGCTCCTTGTCCTGGCGCTTGTAGTCGAGATTGCGGAAGAACGAGCCGATGATCGGCAGGTCGCCCAGCATCGGAATCTTGTTCACCGTGGACGCCACCGTTGAACTGACCAGGCCGCCGATGACAAAGCTCTCGCCGTCGCCCAGCTCGACCGTGGTGTCGGCGCGGCGCGTGCTGATCGAGGGGATCTGCACGCCATTGAGGGCGATGGAATTGGTGTAGTCCAGGTCGCTGGCTTCCGGCGCCACCTTCAGTGCGATGCGGTTGGGCGACAGCACGGTGGGGGTGACGGTCAGGCCGATGCCGAAGGGCTTGTAGGTGACGGTGGTGGTGCCGAGGCCCTGCGGCTCGAGGATCGGCAGCTCGCCGCCGGCCAGGAAGCTCGCACTCTGGCCTGACAGTGCGACCAGCGTCGGCTCGGCCAGGACGCGGGCCATGCCGTTGCTCTGCAGCAGGTCGACGTCGGCATTCCACAGGCCCTTGGTCGAGCCGAACACCAGCCGGAATGCGGAGGAGATCGGCGACTCTGCTTCGTTGCTGCTGCCGCCTTCCGTCATTCCCGGCAGCACGCCGGTGTTGCCCGGCAGGATGCCGCCGGGGCGGGCGAAGCCATAGGCGAAGCCACCGTTGCGGTTCTGGAAGCTGATGCCGATCTGCTTCAGTGCGGTCTTGTTGAACTCGACCACCTTCACTTCCACCTGCACCACGCCGCCACTGGCGATGGTGGAGGCGTCGGCCAGCATGCCGTCCTTGCCCAGGGCCATGGCCGCAGTCTTCTGCTCCTGCATGTGGGTCAGCATGCTGTCGCTGCTTCCCTGCAGCAGTCCCTGCTGGTCCTGCTGGGTGAACACCAGGCCGTTGCGGCCGGCATCCGCGGCGCCCTGCACGGCGCTCTGTACGCGCACCTGCAGGCGCTGCGGCTCGCCCTGCTTCTTGTGCCACAGCAGCAAGGTGGTGGTGCCGGGCGCCTTGCCGACCAGCAGTGCCTGGCGCTGGCCGCGCAGCATCACCACGTCGGCCACGCCCGGATCGGCGATCGCCACCCGTTCGAGATCGGCCGGCAGCGTCCACGGACGCTGTTCGCGGGCCTGCAGCACCAGCTCATCTGCCGCCACGCCCGTGCCGGGCGCCAGCAGCACCAGCAGCAGGGCCAGCCAGCGTTGGCGGGCGGTCGGGCGGGGATGCGGGCGATGTACGGTCATGGAAGGTCTCGGGGCAGGTCAAAGGGAACCGCGGGGGGCTGCACTGTCGCCACGGATGATCTCGATGCCGGCCGGGCGCGCGGCGGCGCGGCGCGGTGCGGCCGGGCGCGGCGTC
>NZ_QETL01000151.1:0-6735 GCF_003105135.1 Stenotrophomonas sp. SPM
TTACGGCGTGTCCTGCAAGCCCACACCGCCCCGCCATCCCACGGAATGCCGCTTCGGCTTTTGACGTTGCCGTAGCCTTGAGCAGGTGCAGGGCGTAGCCCTGCAAAGAAACTACTCCGCCACAGACTCGACCTGCCGCGGTTCCGGCCTCGTATCCGGCAGCTGCCAGAAAATCATCGTCGAGGTCAGCGTGATCGCCCCCACGCAGATGAACGTCGCATGCAGCGCCGCCGTCGCACCATGGCCTTCCAGGTGCGTGCCGAACGCCGCCAGCAGGCTGCCGGCCGCCGCCGCGCCGAAGCCGGCCGCGAGCATCATCACCATCGACAGCAGGCTGTTGCCCGAGCTGGCGTACTCGCGGTCCAGGTCACGCAGGGTCACGGTGTTCATCACGGTGAACTGCAGCGAATTGACCGCACCGAAGAACGCCAGCTGCACCAGACGCCAGGCGAGGTGCTGGCCCGGGTCCATCAGGATGAAACTGGCCATCGCCAGGCCCACCAGCACCGTATTGATCATCAGCACGCGGCGGTAGCCGTACTGTTCAACCAGCCTCACCGCCAGCTTCTTCGACACCATGCCTGCCGCGGCCACCGGCACCATCATCAGGCCCGCGTGCATCGGGCCCAGGCCGAGGCCGACCTGCAGCAGCAGCGGGATCAGCATCGGCATGGCGCTGCTGCCGATGCGCGAGAACAGGTTGCCGAGGATGCCGATGCGGTAGCTTGGCACGCGGAACAGTGCCAGCGAGAACAGCGGCGCGGTGGAATTGGCCGCGTGCAGCCAGTAGCCGACCAGCGCGGCCAGGCCGGCCACGGTCATCAGCATGATCAATGCGTGCGGCGTGCCAAGGCCGGAGATGCCGTCCAGCGCCAGCGACAGTACCACCATCGCGAAGGCCAGCATGATGTAGCCGCGCAGGTCGAAGCGGGTGCGGTGGCTGGCGTAGTGGTCGGGCATGATCTTCATCGCAGCGATGAAACCGATAACGCCGATCGGCAGGTTGATCAGGAACACCCAGTGCCACGAGGCGATTTCCACCAGCCAGCCGCCGAGGGTGGGGCCGATCAGCGGGCCGATCAGGGCGGGGATGGCGATGAAGCTCATCGCCCGCAGGAAATCCTCGCGAGGCACCGAGCGCATCACCGCCAGGCGGCCGACCGGCAGCAGCATCGCGCCGCCGATGCCCTGCAGCACGCGCGCGCCGACCAGTTGGTGCAGGTGCTGGGCCAGCGCGCAGGCCAGCGAGCCGAGGGTGAACAGGATGATCGCCACCAGGAAGGTGCGGCGGGTACCGTAGCGGTCGGCGATCCAGCCGGAGGCGGGGATGAAGGTGGCGACCGCCAGCGCGTAGCTGAACACCACTGACTGCATCTGCAGCGGGCTTTCGCCCAGGCTCTTGGCCATCGCCGGCAGCGCGGTATTGACGATGGTCGAATCGAGCATCTGCATGAAGATCGCCAGCGAAACCAGCCATAGAAGCGGGCGGAAACGGGCGTATTCGGCGGCGGATGCGGCGGTGTCGGGTGCGGGCGTGCCTGCGGGCGACGGTTCGGACATGGCGTGGGGGCCGGTGCAGCATGGGGCCGCCATGATCGCGCACTGCGAGTCACGGCGCGATCAATGCCGCGCCGTGGCCCGTGCCGGGGTTCAGCGCTGGCTGTGCGCGTGCACCGCGTCGACCAGCACCTGCACGTGTGCCGGGTCCATGTCCGGCGACATGCCATGGCCGAGGTTGAACACATGGCCCTCGCGCGAACCTCCGTTGCCGGCCGCATAGGTGTCGAGCACGCGTGCAGCGGCCGCGGCGATGGCGTCGGGCGAGGCGTACAGCGTGGTCGGGTCGAGGTTGCCCTGCAGGGCAACGCGGCCGCCGGTGCGGCGCAGCGCCTCGTCCAGGTCCAGGGTCCAGTCCAGGCCCAGCGCATCGGCGCCGGTCTGCGACAGTGCTTCCAGGTGCAGGCCGGTGCCCTTGCCGAACAGGATCAGCGGCGCACGCTCGCTGCCTTCGCCGCGTTCCAGGCCTTCGGCGATGCGCTGCAGGTAGCGCAGCGAGAACTCGCGGTACATCGCCGGCGACAGCACGCCGCCCCAGGTGTCGAACACCTGCAGGGCCTGTGCGCCAGCCGCGCGCTGTGCGCCGAGGTAGGCGATGACCGCGTCGGTGGTGACGTCCAGCAGGCGGTGCAGGGCCTGCGGGTGGTTCAGCGCCATCGCCTTGATGCGCGCGAAATCCTTGCTGCCGCCGCCTTCCACCATGTAGCAGGCCAGCGTCCACGGGCTGCCGGAGAAGCCGATCAGCGGTACCTGGCCGTCCAGTTCGCGGCGGATCAGGCGCACCGCCTCCATCACGTAGCCCAGGTCCTGTTCCATGTCCGGCACCGCCAGCCTGGCAATGGCGGCTTCATCACGCACCGGGTGGCGGAACTTCGGGCCTTCGCCTTCAACGAAGTACAGTTCCAGGCCCATCGCATCGGGAATGGTGAGGATGTCCGAGAACAGGATGGCCGCGTCCAGCGGGAAGCGGCGCAGCGGCTGCAGGGTGACCTCGCAGGCGATCTCCGGGTTCTTGGCCATGGCCAGGAAGCTGCCGGCCTTGGCCCGGGTCGCGCGGTACTCCGGCAGGTAGCGGCCGGCTTGGCGCATCAGCCAGACGGGGGTGCAGTCCACCGGTTCGCGGCGCAGGGCGCGCAGCAGGCGATCGTTGCGGAGGGGGCTGGTCACGATGGGCATTCCTTGGGCGAAAGTTGGCAGCGGCGTCAGTCGCCGTGCGAAAGCATCTGGAAGCCGCGATGCAGTTCGGCATCGCGGGCCTTCTCGAAGGCGTGGCGGGCTTCGTCTGCCTGCAGGAACAGCTCGCGCCGCAGCTGCGAGCGCGCACCGACGCGGCCGCTCTCGCGCAGCAGCTCCCAGCCGCCGAACAGGTCCGGCTGCAGGCTCAGGCGCAGGAAGCGCGGTGCCTGCGCACCGGCATCGGGATGTTGCAGGTAGACGTGCATGAGGCCGATTGTATCGCCCCGGGGGCGACACGGACCTGTAGAGCCGAGCCCATGCTCGGCTGCGCTTCATGCCGCGAAGGCCCGGTAGCGCCGGGCCATGCCCGGCAGACGCGCGCGGTGTCAACCCGCGCCCAGCACCTTCAGCACCGCCGCTTCATCCACGTCCGGCACCACTTCGGCCCGGCCCATGCCGCGCCACAGCACCAGGCGCAGGCGGCCGGCCACGTTCTTCTTGTCCAGCCGCATGCGGCCGAGCAGGGCCTGCGGGTCGAGCCCGGCGGGGATCGCCACCGGCAGCTGCAGCTTTTCCAGCAGCGCCTGCAGGCGCACGCGGTCGGCATCCTCGGCCAGGCCCAGGTCGGTGGACAGCTTCGCCGCCAGCACCATGCCCACGGCCACGGCCTCGCCATGGTTCAGTGCATCGCGGCCCGGGGCCGAATAACCCTGCTCGGTCTCGATGGCGTGGCCGAAGGTGTGGCCCAGGTTGAGCAGGGCGCGCTCGCCCTTCTCGAACGGGTCGCACTCGACGATGGCGGCCTTGTGCCGGCAGCTGCGCGCGATGGCTTCGGCCAGCGCGGCGTCTTCGCCGGCCAGCAGCGCCTCGGCGTGCTGCTGCAGCCATTCGAAGAACACCGCATCGCCCAGCGCGCCGTACTTCACCACTTCGGCGAGGCCGGCACGCAGTTCGCGCGGCGGCAGGGTGGCCAGCACGCCGGTATCGGCGATGACCGCGCGCGGCGGATGGAAGGCGCCGACCAGGTTCTTGCCGGCCGGGATGTCCACGGCGGTCTTGCCGCCCACCGAGGAATCGACCATCGCCAGCAGGGTGGTCGGCAGCTGCACGCAGTCCACGCCGCGCATCCAGCAGGCCGCGGCGAAACCGGCCAGATCGCCGACCACGCCGCCGCCGAGGGCGAACACGCAGGCATCGCGGGTGGCGCCCAGTGCGGCCAGTGCTTCGATGGCGCGGCCGAACTCGGCCAGGGTCTTGGACGCCTCGCCGGCCTGCAGCACGTGCTCGCCGACGATCAGGTCCGGGCGCGCGGCCAGCAGGGTCTGTTTCACGACGGCCAGGTAGCGCGGGGCGACTTCGCTATCGCTCAGCAGCAGCACGTGGCGGCCGCGCACATGCGAGGCCAGCGCAGCGCCGTCGGCCTGGGCACCGGCGCCGATGGTGATGGAATAGGGGCGGTCGCCGCCAACGGCGACCTGCAGCAGGGCGGGGGAGGTCATGCAGTCAGGTCCTGGCGCTGCCATTGCGTGGCCAGCTTGACGACAAGCTGGGCGGTGGCGTCGGCAGCGGTAAACGGGTCGGTGTCGAGGGTGAGGTCGGCCAGCTCGCGGTACAGCGGGTCGCGCAGCGCGGCCAGATCGTGCAGCACCTGCTCGCGGTCCGGGCGCTGCAGCAGCGGCCGGCCCTTGTCGCGGGCCAGGCGTTCCAGCTGGGCCGCCACGCTCACGCGGAGGTAGACCACGAAGCCGCGCTGGGCGATCAGCGCACGGTTGCCTGCTTCCAGCACGGCACCGCCACCGGTGGAGACCAGCTGGCCCCGACCTTCCAGCACGCGGGCCAGTGCCTCGCGCTCATGGCCACGGAAGCCGGCTTCGCCGGAGTGTTCGAAGATCGTGGGAATGCTGGCCCCCGCCGCGTCGACGATGGCCTGGTCGACATCGACGAAGTCCAGCGTGAAGCGCTCGGCCAGGCGGCGGCCGATGCAGGTTTTGCCGGCGCCCATCGGGCCGATCAGGATCAGGTTCGGAGCAGGATTCATGCTCTCTGATCCTACCACTTCCGCACCCCCGGCCTGGCACGATGGTTGCTGTTGGAAGCATCCTTCGTGCCGCAGCGGCGGCCTCAGCGCACCGCCTGTACCTGGCGCTGGCCGTCCAGCACCACCACATGGTCGGCGCGGTCGGGCAGGGCACGCAGCGCCTGCCGGCTGACCCGTTCGTAATACTGCACGAAGCGCTCCAGCTGCGGACGGCTCATGCCGTGCCGCCCGGGCTGGGCAGCCTGCAGGTTCTGTTCCTGCTGCCAGCGCCAGCGCGGCACCACCGAGAAATCCGGTGGCTGCAGGAACCACAGGCGGTCGCAGCGCTGCCACAGCACCGGGTAGTCGCGGGCCAGGGCCTGGTTGCACCAGCGCCGCCAGCGGCCATCCGGGTCGGCCTCGCGCTCCAGCGCGTTCAAGGGGCTGTCCAGCTCGGCATCATCCTGCGCGGGCGTGCCGAGGAACCAGCCTTCGAACACCAGCAGGTCCAGCGGGGCGTCCAGCGCTGGCCATTGCGCCTCGGGCAGGCGCTCATCGGCCAGTTTGTCGAAGCGCGGCAGTGCCAGCGGCTGGCGTGCGGCCACCGCGTCGAGCACGGCATGGGCCAGCGGCAGGTCGTGGGTGCCGGGCGGGCCGCGGGTGATCAGCAGCGGGTGGACCCGACGGGCCAGGCGCTGGCGCTGCGCGCGGGTCAGGTAGACATCGTCGATGGAGAGCGTTGCGGCGTTCAGCCCACGGGCCTGGGCACGGGCCACCACCTGCGCGGCCAGCGTCGATTTGCCGCTGCCCTGCAGGCCGCTGATCGCCAATACTGGCACCGTGGCGCCGCTGGCCAGCGCATCGTCAAGCGCCTGCTCGGCAAGCGCATCCGGGAATCCTTTCACCTGGGGCATGTACGCAGCAGCAACCATGCCGCCACAATAGCCCAATCCTTGTGAGAAGAAGCGAGCCATGAGCGACCTTTACGCTGAAGCCCTGTCCACCTTTGCCGCCCTGTTCGAAGAGGCGAAGCAGAGCCGCGAGGTCGAGCCCAACGCGATGACCGTGGCCACTGCTGATACGCAGGGCCGGCCGTCGGCGCGCACCGTCTTGTTGAAGGCGTTCGACGAGCGCGGCTTCGTGTTCTACACCCACCTGGACAGCCACAAGGGCAACGAACTGCAGGCCAATCCACAGGCGGCGCTGCTGTTCCTGTGGCGCAGCCTGCGCGAGGCCGGCATCCAGGTGCGCATCGAAGGGCGCGTGGAGCAGGTGGCCGATGCCGAGGCTGATGCCTATTTCGCCAGCCGCCCGCGCATGAGCCAGATCGGCGCATGGGCGTCGCTGCAGTCGAAGACGCTGGCGACGCGCGAGGAGTTCGATGCGCGCGTGGCCGAGGTCGAAGCCCGTTTCGAGGGCAGGGACGTACCGCGTCCGGACGGCTGGAGCGGCCTGCGCGTAGTGCCGGACCGCATCGAGTTCTGGTACGGCGCGCAGTTCCGCCTGCACGAGCGCTGGTGCTACGACGCCGGTGCCGAAGGGCGCTGGAGCAAGCGGCTGCTGTATCCCTGAGGCAACCCGATGCAACGCCTGCCGCTGTACCGCGTGGTGGTGTTCGTGCCGCCGGCAGCATTGGACGCGGTGAAGCAGGGTATCCTCGCAGTGGACGCGCTGGCGGCCGGCGACTACGAGCACGGTATGTGGTGGTCGGCGCCGGGGTGCGAGCAGTTCCGCCCGCGGGTGGGTGCGTCGCCCGTCCAGGGGGAGGAAGGACGCACCGAAGTGGTCGACAGCGTGCGCCTGGAGTTCTGTCTGCCTCGGGATACGCAGCGGCTGCAGCGCATCTTGGAGCAGGGCATCGTGCCGCATCATCCGTGGCGGGTGCCGGTGGTGCAGGTGGAGGAGATCGAGCTGCTCCTGGCCGGCGGGTTGCCGTTGTAGAGCCGAGCCCATGCTCGGCTGCTTCCGCGGGAACATCAGCCGAG
>NZ_QETL01000152.1:0-6595 GCF_003105135.1 Stenotrophomonas sp. SPM
GTCGGCCGCGTTGAATGGGCTTGCACAATCACTGCCCGCGCAGTTCAAAGCCAGCGCCGATGCTGCCGTGGCTGGGGTGAGCCGGGACAGCACAACGGCCGTCAAACAGGCGTTGCTCGCGCCGGTGAGCGCCTATGAGCAGCAACTGGCGGCATCGGCCAAGGGTGTGGGCCGCAGCACCGAAGCACTGGCTGCGGAAATCAAGCGCTTGCAGCTCGCGTCGCGCGGCGTCGTCTGGAAGAGCGTGGCCACGGCCGTAACTGCCGTGGCGATCCTTCTCGGGGGTGCCGCGTGGCTGGGCGGTCAATATCGCGCGGAGATCGAGCGCAACCAGATCGAGGCCGCATTGCTGCGTGCCTACAACCGCGCCGACGTGGTGCTGTGCGGAAAAGAACAGCTTTGCGCCAACGTCGACACCCGCAGCAAAGGGATCGGCGAGGACGGGCGCTACCGACAGATTCGTCCCCGCCCGTAGACGGGGACGAACGCAACCGCATCACGCCTTGGCAAACACCAGGTGGCCGCCGTCGTTGCCGACCTCGATGGTATCGCCGTTGACGAACTCCCCCGAGAGGATCTTCTGCGCCAGCGGGTTCTCCAGCTGCGCCTGGATCGCACGCTTCAGCGGACGTGCGCCATACACCGGATCGAAACCGACGTTGCCGAGCAGGTCGAACGCTGCATCGGAGACCGCCAGCTTCAAGCCACGCTCGGCCAGGCGCCGCTCCAGGCCACGCATCTGGATGCGCGCGATCTGCTTGATCTGCTGCTTGTCCAGCGGATGGAACACCACGATGTCGTCCAAGCGGTTGATGAACTCCGGACGGAAGTGCGCCTGCACCACGCCCATCACCGCGGCCTTCATCTGCGTGTAGGCCTCCGGGCTGTCATCGCTGCCCATGTCCTGGATCTGGTGCGAGCCCAGGTTGGAGGTCATCACGATGACAGTGTTGCGGAAGTCCACGGTGCGGCCCTGGCCATCGGTCAGGCGGCCATCGTCCAGCACCTGCAGCAGGATGTTGAACACATCCGGGTGCGCCTTCTCCACCTCGTCCAACAGGATCAGCGAGTACGGGCGACGGCGCACGGCCTCGGTCAGGTAGCCACCTTCCTCGTAGCCCACGTAGCCCGGGGGCGCACCGATCAGGCGGGCGACGCTGTGCTTCTCCATGAACTCGCTCATGTCGATGCGGATCATCGCGTCGGCACTGTCGAACAGGAATTCGGCCAGCGACTTGCACAACTCGGTCTTGCCCACGCCGGTCGGGCCGAGGAACAGGAACGAGCCACCCGGACGGTTCGGATCGGACAGGCCGGCACGGGAGCGACGCACCGCATCGGAGACGACCTTGATCGCCTCTTCCTGGCCGACCACGCGGTTGTGCAGCACGTCTTCCATGCGCAGCAGCTTGTCGCGCTCGCCTTCCAGCATCTTGTTGACCGGGATGCCGGTCCAGCGCGAAACGACCTCGGCGATCTCCTCGTCGGTGACCTTGTCCTGCACCAGCTTGAAGTCGTTGGCATCCAGTTCCTGCGCAGCGGCCAACTGCTTTTCCAGCTGCGGCAGCAGGCCGTACTGGATCTCGCTCATGCGGGCGAAATCCTGGCGGCGCTGCGCGGCTTCCAGATCCAGCTTTGCCTGCTCGACCTGTTCCTTGATCTTTGTCGCGCCTTGGAGCGCAGCCTTCTCCGACTTCCAGATTTCGTTGAGGTCGGAGAACTCGCGCTCCAGGCCCTCGATCTCATTTTCAAGATCAGCCAGGCGCTGCCGCGAAGCATCGTCCTTTTCCTTCTTCAGCATCTCGCGCTGGATCTTCAGCTGGATCACCCGGCGTTCAAGGCGGTCCAGTTCCTCCGGCTTGGAGTCGATCTCCATGCGCAGGCGCGAGGCGGCCTCGTCCATCAGGTCGATGGCCTTGTCCGGCAGCTGGCGGTCGGTGATGTAGCGGTTGGACAGCGTGGCGGCGGCGACGATGGCCGGATCGGTGATTTCGACCCCGTGGTGCACCGCGTACTTTTCCTTCAGGCCACGCAGGATCGCGATGGTGTCCTCCACCGACGGCTCACCCACGAACACCTTCTGGAAGCGACGCTCCAGTGCAGCGTCCTTTTCGATGTACTTGCGGTACTCGTCCAGCGTGGTGGCACCCACGCAGTGCAGCTCGCCACGGGCCAGCGCCGGCTTGAGCATGTTGCCCGCATCCATTGCGCCATCGGCCTTGCCCGCACCGACCATGGTGTGCAGCTCGTCGATGAACAGGATGATCTGCCCTTCGCTCTTGGCCAGGTCGTTGAGCACGCCCTTCAGGCGCTCTTCGAATTCACCGCGGAACTTGGCGCCGGCGATCAGCGCGCCCATGTCCAGCGACAGCACGCGCTTGCCGCGCAGGCCCTCGGGCACTTCGTCGTTGATGATGCGCTGGGCCAGCCCTTCGACGATGGCGGTCTTGCCCACGCCGGGTTCGCCGATCAGCACCGGGTTGTTCTTGGTGCGGCGCTGCAGGACCTGGATGGTGCGACGGATTTCTTCATCGCGACCGATCACCGGGTCGAGCTTGCCGCTCTCGGCGCGCGCGGTCAGGTCGATGGTGTACTTCTCCAGCGCCTGTCGCTGTTCTTCGGCGTTTTCCGACTGCACGTTCTCTCCGCCACGCAGCTTGTCGATGGCGGTCTGCAGGCGCGCCTTGTCGGCACCGGCGGCGCGCAGCACCATGCCCAGCGTGCCGCTGTCCTCCAGGGCGGCCAGCACGAACCACTCGCTGGCGATGAAGGCATCGCCATTCTGCTGGGCCAGCTTGTCGGTGTGGTTGAGCAGGCGCCCGAGGTCATTGCCCATCGACACGTTGCCGGCCTGGCCGGACACCTTCGGCAGCGCATCCAGCGCCTCGGCCACGCGCTCGCGCAGCACCGGCACGTTCACGCCAGCCTGGGCCAGCAACGGGCGCGTACTGCCGCCCTGCTGGTCCAGCAGCGCGCTGAACAGGTGAACCGGTTCGATGATGCTGTTGTCGCGGCCCACGGCCAGCGACTGTGCGTCGGCCAGCGCCTGCTGGAAACGCGAAGTAAGCTTGTCCATTCGCATGGCGAATCCTCATCGGTCATCAGTGCCGGCCGCGCCGGCGATGCAGGGAAGATGCGGTTGCCCCACCCGGTTTCAAGGGCGGCTGCGACTGGGCATCCGAGCCGTTCAAGCGGTATCCAGCATGACCGATGGGGTGTTGGCGGAGCGTTGATCTGGATCAGATCCCCCCCGGCTAGCGGGTAATGGCCCCGCGGATGGCGCGAAGCTGCTGCTTGACCCGCCTTTGCTGGTCCGCATTCAGCCGCAGCAGGGCCTTCTGCCCCACCGAGCGCGACTGCAGATCCGGATCGACGAAGCGATAGCGGCCTCGCTCATCACGCACCACGGCCGGCGGTCGCGCCGGTTCCGGGGTTTCCAGTAGATGGTCGATCACCGCCACCAAGCGGTCGTTGAAATACCCCTGCGGTCGGCCGAGGTCCACGTAGGCCTGCTGGATGAGCGGATAGAAGCGCTTGTACGCCCCACCTGCTGCCGCCGGATCGAGCGCGGTGAACGCCTGCACGTAGGGCGCATAGCGGGCCGCGTTGCCTGCGGCGATCTGCTCGCCGTTCTTGCCGGCTTCCACCTGCAGGCTGCCGGGCAGCGGCCGCGTGGCCAGCGCAGACGGCGGCACGCTGGTCTTGTCCAGATTGTCCACGTGGGTGACCAGGCGTTGGATCAGGTGGTCACGCATCAACAGGGCGAGTCCGCTTTCGCCTTGGAACAGGCCACTCAGCGCGGCCCACGCTGCGGTGTCGCTGTCTTCCATCTTCGGCAGCGCGGGGTCGGCTGCAGCGTCGGTGTCCAGCGGATGCTGGATGGCGGGTGTCGACGACGCGGGTTCAGCCGTGGGCGCCGCAGGTGGCGCCGCCGTCGAAGGCGCGGCTGCCTGGGTGGGCACCTCCACGCGATCCGCCAGGTCCTGCCACTGGTCGCGGAACAGCCACGCGCCCGCACCGCCTACCACCACCACGCCCAGTACCCAGGGCCACACCGCTTTTCCACTCTTCTGCATGACGCAGTACCTAGCTTTTTCACGTGCACGACCCGAGTATGACCCCCTTCGTCGCAGGCGGTTCCCCCGCTGTTTGGCCTGCGTTGTTCTTTGCATGAACGCCATGCTCACGCCTGCTTTGCAAGCGGCACGCGAGTCTGCATGAAATTCCTCACGGAGATCGACATGCACTACGCGCTGTATTACTGGACCGGCATCCAGGGCCGTGGCGAGTTCGTGCGGCTGGCGCTGGAAGATGCCGGTGCCGCGTACGAGGACATGGCACGCATCCATGGCGATACGGTGATGGAGCCGTTCCTGCGCGGCCAGACCGAGGGCGGCCAACCCTTCGCACCACCGTTCCTGAAAGCCGGGCGCCAGGTGATCGCGCAGGTCGCGGCGATCCTGGATTTCCTCGGCCCCACGCTGGATCTGGTGCCGCATGCCGCTTCACGCCGGATGCAGGCGCTACAGCTGCAGTTGACCATCGCCGACCTGGTGGCGGAAGTACACGACACCCATCATCCGATTGCCGCATCGAAGTATTACGAGGACCAGAAAGCCGAGGCAAAGGCGCGCGCCACGGCGATGCGCAGCGAGCGCTTGCCGAAGTTCCTTGGCTATTTCGAGCAGGTGATCGAGGCCAATGGTGGCCGCCACCCGCTGCGCGAGCATTCCTATGTGGATCTCTCGCTGTTCCAGCTGCTGAGCGGGCTGGATTACATGTTCCCGAAGCGGATGCAGGCCTTGTCGCCCACCCTGCCCCTGCTGCGGGCGCTGCAGGAGCGGGTGTCGAAGCGGCCGAACATCGCCGCTTATCTCGCCTCGGAGCGGCGACTGGCGTTCAACACCAACGGCATTTTCCGCCATTACCCCGAGCTGGATCGCGAGACCTGACGCCGGGCACGGCCCGGCGTATGCGTTCAATGGCCGGTGTCAGCCAACGGCTTCACCGGCTGCTTCTGCAGCGACAGCAGCCCCAGCAGCAGGGCCAGCGCCACGTAGGCGCCCGCGAACTGCCAGCTGATGATGCGCGCCAGACCCTGCAGGTCCCACGGCAGGTAGATGCCACCGCGCGGGTCGACCGAATGGATCAGGCCGAACAGGGTCAGCCCCGCCGCTACCAGCAGGAAACCGCAGGCGCGGCGCAGGCGGCCATCGACCATCGCCGATACGGTGGCAATCCACAGCATCGAGGTGATGATGAAGCCGTTACCCAGCGCGAAGATCACCGCCAGCTCCGGCAGGCCATGGCCGTCGACGTGGGTCAGCAGCGCGCCCATCTGATCGGCGGGAATCCAGCCCGGCGCCTTGATCGCCAGCAGGTAGGCCGCCGACGGCAGGAAGCCCAGCACCATCGCACCGGCATGCTGGCGTGGGGTGGCCTGGAAGGCCTGGGTGGTGATGTCGATGGACACGTAGACGATGATCGGTGCCAGCACTGCCAGCGGCAGCCACTGCACCAGCCCGGAGATGATGCCGAGCATGCCGCCGATGCCGACGAACAGGCCGGTCAGCAGCGTGTAGCCGCTGCGTGCGCCCATGTGCTTGTACGCCGGCTGGCCGATGTACGGAGTGGTCTGGGCGACGCCGCCGCAGACACCGGCCACCAGCGTGGCCACCGCTTCCACCAGCAGGATGTCGCGGGTGCGGTAGTCATCGCCGGCCGCGCGTGCGCTCTCTGAGACGTTGATGCCACCAACCACCATCAGCAGGCCGAACGGCAGCAGCAGCGGCAGGTAGGTCATCGCCGTCGGCAGGCCGTCGATGAAGCCAAGCGTGGGCAGCGGCAGCACCACCTGCGGCGGCACCCAGGCCGGCACCTGGAAGCCCGGCACGCCGAGCCCGGCCAGGCCGAGGCCGTAATAGAGGACGGTACCGAACACGAAGGCCAGCAGCACGCCCGGTCCACGAATCGGCAGTTTGCCCTTGGCGATCAGCACGTACAGCAGCAGGCCCAGCGTTGTGAAGCCGACCAGCGGCGAACGCAGGGTTTCCAGCAGCGGCAGCAGGCCCATCAGCACCAGGGCGATGCCGGCGATGGAACCCAGCAGCGCCGCACGCGGCAGCGCGCGGGTTACCGCTTCACCGAAGAAGGACAGGATCAGCTTCAGCACGCCCATGATGACCAGCGCGGCCATGCCCAGCTGCCAGGTGGCGATGGCTGCGGCATGCGGGTCCATGCCCTGCTGCTTGAAGGCGACGAAGGCCGGGCCGAGCACCAGCAGGGCCATGCCGATGCTGGTCGGCGCATCCAGGCCCAGCGGCATGGCGGTGACATCATCGCGGCCGGTGCGCGCGGCCAGGCGGCGCGCCATCAGGGTGTAGAGCAGGTTGCCGACCAGAACACCGAAGGCGGTACCGGGGAACATGCGGCCAAACACCACGTCGGCGGGGAACTGGAACATGCCGATGAGGGCCATGGCGATGAAGCCCAGGATGGACAGGTTGTCGACGACCAGGCCGAAGAAGCCATTGAAGTCGCCGGCGACGAACCAGCGGCGTGCTGTGGCGGGAGCGGGAGCGGACATGGAAGGGGC
>NZ_QETL01000153.1:0-6402 GCF_003105135.1 Stenotrophomonas sp. SPM
GGCGCCATGGATGGCGCCATCGAGCCCCCATGGACGGGTTTACGGCGTGTCCTGCACGCCCCACCCACCCGGCCCATCACGACCATCCGTCAGTTCGAGCGCGTGCCGCAGAGGGGGCTGCGCCCGATGGAGGGGAACACCTCAGTACCGCTTGATCCCCGGCACCGTGCACCCTTCAATCTGCGCATGCGCCGATACCGCATTCTCCTTCTCGCCCCGCGCCAGGCGCGACTGCTCGATGGTCGCCCAGTGCCGGCGGCACAGTGGCCCCGTCTTCGAACCCAGGTCCACCGCCTTGCGCGCGAACGTCTCCGCCTCGGCCCACTGGCCCTGCAGCAGCGCGATCTCCGCGCGTTCCTGCAGCACCGCCGGGTCGCCCGCCACGATCTGCAGCGCCTGGTCCAGGCTGCCGGCGGCGGCGGCCAAGTCGTTGCCCTGGCGCTGGGCCAGTGCGGTCTGGCGCAGGTCTTCCACCTGCGAATCACGCAGCGGCTGCACCGACAGTTCCTTGTCGTCCGGGCCAGCGGCGGCTTCCACGTTGGCCAGGCGCTGGGCCGGCGTGGTGGTGTCCACCGGCTTGGCTGCCGGCGGCGGGCTGCTCACGCAGGCGGCCAAGGCCAGGCTCAGGCCGGTCACGGCCAGCAGCGGATACAGGGATCGAAAGGTCATCGGCATCACCGGCTGGGAGGAGGAGTGGCGGCAGCGGGCGCTGCGGCAGGTTCGGCGGCAGGCGGTTCCTGCTTGCGGTCCAGGCCGAACCAGCTGCGCCAGCCACCGCTTTCGCTTTCACCGCCCTGCTCGTCCGGCAACGCGGCCGGCGCGCAGGAGGCGTAGGCCGGCGCGTAGCCAACCACGAACGGGAAGCGACGGGCGTCCGGACAGCCTTCATCGGTGCTGTTGGTACCGGTGGCGGCCACCGACTGCCAGTCCAGGCCCTTGTTGCTGACCTTCAGCGGCGCACTCGGCAGGCGCTGGAAGATGCCCGACCACACCCGCATCGCACCGGTGGCGCCGTACAGGCCAGCCTGTTCGTTCTGGTCGTTGCCCATCCAGATCACCGCCAGGTGGTCGCCGGTGTAACCGGCATACCAGCTGTCGCGGCCATCGTTGGTGGTGCCGGTCTTGCCGGCCGGCTGCAGGCGGCCCAGGCCATCGGCGTTCAGGCGCTGCGCGGTGCCGCTGGCGACGACCTGCTGCAGGCCGATGCTGATCAGGTTGGCGGCAATCGAATCGCCTTCCTGGGCCGGGGCCGGGGTCTTGTCGTAGCGCTTGAGCAGCTTGCCCTGCGGATCGAGCACGCCACGCACCGCATGCAGCGGCTGGATCTCGCCACCGGAGGCCAGGAACTGGTACAGCTGGGCCATCGCATACGGGCTCTGGTCGGTCGAGCCGAGGATCACCGCCGGATTGGGATCCGCCTTGATGCCGGCCAGCACGTGGATCAGCTGGGTCACCCGTTCCGGGCCGACCTGCATGCCCACGCGCACGGTCGCTTGGTTGTAGGAATGGGCCAGCGCGTCGATCAGCCGCACCGTGCCGTGGCTGCGGTTGTCCGCGTTGCCCGGGCTCCAGTTGCGGCCACGGCCGAGCTGCACCGTCACAGGTGAATCATCCACCCAGCTGGCCAGCGAATAACGGTCCGGCTGGGCCAGGGCGAGCAGGTACACGAACGGCTTCAGCAGCGAACCGACCGGGCGCTGTGCCTCGATGGCGCGGTTGAAGCCGACCTCGGACACTTCGCGGCTGCCGATCACCGCCACCACGTCGCCGTTGTGCACGTCGGTCATCACCATGCCCGCCTGCAGCTCGGGACGACGCTTGCTCTCCAGCGACTTGATGGTGCGGGTGACCGCGCCTTCGGCGTAGGCCTGCGCGGAGGGCGACATGCCGCTCATGACGCTCAGGCCGGCGCCCTGCAGGGCCGATTCAGGGTAGTCATGACCGAGCTGGCGACGTACCAGGTCGACATAGGCGGGGAAGCGGTTGGCCGCCACCAGGCCCGGGCTCTTGGGCACGCCCAGCGGCGCCTTCAGCGCCCGCTGGTACTCGGCGTCGTCGATCAGGGTTGCTTCGTGCAGCTTGCCCAGCACGAAGTTGCGGCGGTCGGTCGCGCGCTCCGGGTTGCGACGCGGGTCGTAGTAAGACGGCCCCTTGACCAGGCCGATCAGCAGCGCGATGTGCTCGGTATCCAGCGAGGACAGGTCGCGACCGAACCAGAACTCGGCGCCGGAGGACATGCCGTGGATCGCCTGGCTGCCGCGCTGGCCCAGGTACACCTGGTTGAGGTAGGCCTCGAAAATGGTGCGCTTGTCGTAGCGCGCTTCCATGATCAGCGCGTACAGCACTTCATTGAACTTGCGGGTGAGTGTCTGTTCCTTGCCGATGCCGAGCAGGCCGCTGCGGGCCAGCTGCTGGGTCAGCGTGGACGCGCCCTGGCGGCTCTGGCCACCGGAACGGATGGTTACCCACACCGCGCGCGCGATGCCGGACAGGTCGATGCCGTGGTGGCGGTTGAAGTCCTTGTCCTCCACCGCCTGCAGGCCGGTCACCAGCAGGTCCGGCGCTTCGTTCATGCGGATCAGGCGGCGCTCTTCCTGCTTCTGCCCGTACAGCGTGGCGATGCGCGCCGGATCCAGGCGGGCGGCCTTCAGTGCCTTGCGCGAATCGGGGTCACGCAGCGACGCGATGCTGCCGCCGGACAGCGACAGTTCCACGCGCTTGGCAGCGACGTGGCCATCGACATCGTTGTAGCCGCGGCTGGAAATGGTGAAGCGCCCGCCCTGCACCGCATAGGTCGCCGGGTCCTTGCCCAGGCCATCATCGCGGTAGGCCGACGCCGCCAGTTCGGTCTTCAGCGTGGCGGCGTCCATGGCCTTGCCGGGCACCAGCACCAGCGGGCGCGCGTAGACACGTGTCGGAATCTGCCAGCGCAGTTCGCCAAAACGCTGGGTGACCTGTTGGTTCAGGTAAAGCGTATAGGGAATGAGGAACCCCAGTCCCAACGCGACTGCCGCCATGGTCCAGGTGATCAACCGGCGGCGCCACAGGGGACTGGAGTCCTGCTGGTCGTCGTCGTCGAAATCGTCGATGTCGTCGGAATCGTAGCGTCGGGGCACGGGAATGCGAGAATGTAGGGTCAGGCGAGTCTACCCCAGCCACCGTGGCTGGCGGATTCCCCCGTGTTCCCCCGCTTAAGCTGGAGTTGCAACCGGATGGCGATGTCTTTGGCCGAAATCCGCTACCTGATCAATCGCCTGACGGGCCTGGCCCGGCGCAGCCTGGCCAGCCTGCGGACCCGCGGCTGGCGGGCCACCTGGCAGCGCATCCGGGTGCACAGCCAGCGTGCCGTGCCGGCCCCGCGTGCCCCGCTGTACCTGCCGGCCACACAGGCGTTCGCGCCGTTCAGCGTGCCTTTCAGCGAATCGCCGGTGGTGAGCATCATCATCCCGGTCTACAACCACGCCGATCACACCCTGGCCTGCCTGCGGGCGCTGGCCGCGCATCCGCCGGCGGCCGCCTGCGAGATCCTGGTGGTCGACGACGGCAGCAGCGATGCCACCGTGCAATGGATGCCGCAGGTTGCCGGCCTGCGTTACGAGGTGCGTGAGCGCAACGGCGGTTTCATCGACGCCTGCAATGACGGCGTGGAGCGCGCGCGCGGCCAGTACGTGGTGCTGCTGAACAACGATACGGTGCCGCAGCCGGGCTGGCTGGACGCCCTGCTGGATACCTTCACTGCGGTGCCGGAGGCCGGCCTGGTCGGCAGCCAGCTGCTCTACCCCGATGGCCGCCTGCAGGAATCGGGCGGGGTGATCTTCGCCGACGGCAGCGGCTGGAGCTATGGCCGCTTCGAGGCCGCCGACGACCCGCGCTATGCCAGCCTGCGCGACGTGGACTACTGCTCCGGCGCGGCGCTGATGCTGCCGCGCGCCCTGTGGCAGCAGCTGGGTGGCTTCGATACCCGCTACCGGCCGGCCTACTACGAAGACACCGATCTGGCCTTCAGCGTGCGGGCGCTGGGCCGCCGCGTGCTGGTGCAGCCGGCGAGCCGGGTCATCCACGATGAAGGCACCAGCAACGGCACTGATACCGGCAGCGGGGTGAAGGCCTACCAGGTGCGCAACCAGGGCATCTTCGCCGCCAGATGGGCCACCGAACTGGCGCGCCACCCGGCCGTGGGCGAAGTGCCCTCGCCCGCCCTGCTGTACCGCGGCCGCCGCCAAGTGCTGATTCTGGACGAAGAAGTCCCGCGCCCCGAGCGCGATTCGGCCTCGCTGCGCCAGGTCAACCTGATCCGCCTGCTGCTGCAGGCCGGGGCCCATGTGGTGTTCGTGCCGACCCGGCGCGAGCACGGCGGCGTGGCCACCGACGCCCTGCAACGGATGGGCGTGGAAGTCTGGTACGCACCGTTCATCGAGGGCGTGGCCGGCTGGCTGCGCAGCCACGCTGCGCGCTTCGACGTGGCCCTGCTGGTACGCCACCACGTGGCCAACGAATGCCTGCCCCTGCTCAAACGCTACGCGCCGCAGGCACGCACCGTGTTCGACACGGTGGACCTGCACTACCTGCGCGAGCGCCGCGGCGCCGAAGTGGCCGGCGATGCCAGCCTGCTGCGTGCGGCCGAACGCACCCGCAGCAGCGAACTGGCGGTGATGGAGCAGTGCGACGTCACCGTGCTGGTCAGTGCCGCCGAGCGCGAACAGCTGCAGGCCGATGCACCGCGCGTACGGGTGGAGCTGATCTCCAACCTGCATGAAGTGGCCGGCGCAGGTGCGCCGTATGCACAGCGCCACGACCTGGTATTCGTCGGCGGCTTCCGCCACCCGCCGAACCTGGATGCGATGGAATGGTTCATCGGCGAGGTCTTCGCCGGCATCCGCGCGCAGCTGCCGCAGGTGCGCCTGCACTGCATCGGCGCGGCCGCGCCGGAAAGCCTGCTGGCGCTGGCCGCCGGCCAGCCCGGGGTGGAGATGCACGGCTTCGTCGAGGACATCGTGCCGTACATGGACGGTGCCCGCATCGCCATTGCCCCGCTGCGCTTCGGCGCCGGGGTGAAGGGCAAGATCAACCTGAGCATGGCCCATGGCCAGCCGGTGGTCGGCACCACGTGCGCGGTGGAAGGCATGCACCTGCAGCCGGGCCAGGACGTGCTGGTGGCAGATGACGCCGTCACGTTCGCGGCCGAGGTCGTGCGCCTCTACCAGGACCCGCAGCTGTGGCAGCAGCTGTCCGATGCGGGCCTGGCCAACGTCGCCCAGCACTTCTCGCTGGATGCGGCGCGGGCCACCGTGCAGCGGGTGTTCTTCGACTAATCCAGCCGCCCGCCGGCCTGCCGCAGGCGCTGCTCGAACGTAGCCAGCTCCGGCAGGTCCGGCTGCAGCTGGCGCACCTGGTCGACCGCGGCCGCGGCGAAGGCCACGTCGCCGCGGCCCAGCCGCTCACTGCCGATGGCCAGCCAGCGCTGTGCCAACCGCACCCGTGCCGACGGCAGGCCCGTCGCGGTCGGCGCCAGGGTCTGCCAGGCCTGCAGGCAGGCGCCCGCCGCCTGCACCCGGTTCTGCCGCAGGTTGTCATCGAAACACTGCCGGCTGGCCGGCAGCAGGCGCGCGGCAGCCGCCCTCACCCGCGCATCGCGCGGAGCCAGCGCCTGTGCCTCACGCAGCGCGTCGAACGCGCTATGCCCGGGCGGGCTGATCCAGCGTCCTTCACGCTCGGCGCGATCGATCTGGCGCAGGTGGTCGCGCAGTGTCCGCTCGCGCTGGGCCGTGCTCAATACCGGCTGCTGCTGTCCCTGCCGCGCCTGCTGGGCGCGCTGGATGCGCTGTGCGGCCTGCTGCAGCGCCGCCTGCGATGCGCCGAGTGCAGCGGCACGCGCACGGTCGGTCTCGGCCGCCTCGAACTGGAAATCGGCGGCCTGGCGCTGGCTGCGTGCCAGCAGCGCCTGCGCCGTCTGTTCGCGGCCGCGCAATGCATTGGGGTCATCAGGCGCCACTGCCAGCACGGCGTCAAAGGCGTTGGCCGCGGCGTCCAGCGTCTGCTGCTTCAGTGCACGCTGGGCCTGCCGCAGGCGCTGGTCGACCGCGCGCGCCAGCGCTTCCTGGCTGGCCGGCAGATCGCTGTGACCGGCATCGAACTGGCGCGCACGCTGCAGCAGGGCCGCGGTCTGCGCCAGCTCGCCGCGTGCAGCCAGCGCGCGGGCGCGCTGCAGCAGATCGCTCAGGGCATCTTCGCGTCCTTCCAGCGCCGGCAGGTTGTCCGGCTGCAGGGCCAGGATGCGCTGGAACAGCGGCAGCGCACTACTGTCGCCCTCATCCAGGCGGCCGGCCGCGAACGCATTGCGCGCCTGTGCCAGCAAGGCACCGATCCCCGCGCCCGCACTGCGCCGCGCCTGCAGCTGCCGCG
>NZ_QETL01000154.1:0-6186 GCF_003105135.1 Stenotrophomonas sp. SPM
CAGCAGGGCCAGGCGCGGCAGCGGCGGCATGTCGCCCAGGGCAGCCAGCGACGGCGGCCACTGCCCGGCGGCCGGCTCGCGCAGCGCCTGGCGCTGGCCCAGCAGGGTCCAGAAACGGGTCGGCCACTGCGCCATCGGCAGGTCGCTGGCCACGGCGGAAAAAGCGCGCATCACCGCGACCAGGGTCTGCTCGGCGCGGGCGGGATCACCGCACTGCAGCTCGGCAACCACCAGCGCGCGGCGTTCGACGCCACGCAGGAACGCCGACAGCGCGCCGGCCGCGGTCGAGGAAACAGGGGCGGGCACAGCCGTCATCGGTTACTCCAAAGGTCTGCGGGCATGATAGCGGCAGCCCATCGGCGGCCGGCAGGACTTGCGCCCACGGGCACTTCGTGCTGCAGGTTGTGCACAGCATCAATGCGGTCCCCGGCCAAATCGTTGTGAAGCCGCGGATTCACCTTGCTTCAGCAATGTTTCACAGTCAAACCATTGATTGTATTGATGTTTTTAGTATGGCTATTTTTTGACCAACCCGAGTGTAAAGCCGTCGCCATCAGCCTCACACGCCACCGTCGACCGGTAACGCACAACGTTATCCACAGAAGATGTGGATAAGACTGAATCTCTAATAGCCACCGATATTTAGGTGACATTTATGATTGCGCGGCAGGCGCGGGCGACGCGATCGCCTCTGCCATCGGCCCCCGCCCCGCCCGTTACACTGCCCCGATGCTCGCCCCCATCCCGACCCTGCAGGTCGCCCTGCCCGTCCCGCTGCCGCGCCTGTTCGACTACCTGCCCCCGGAAGGTCCGGGCCCGGCCGTGCCGGTCGGCTGCCGCCTGAAGGTCCCGTTCGGCAACCGCGAGCTGGTGGGGATGGTGGCCGGCCACGGCCAGGTGGACGACGGCCAGGGCCTGCGCCAGGCGCTGGCCTGGTGCGATCCGCAGCCGCTGTTGCAGGGCGAGCTGTGGCAGAGCCTGCAGTGGCTGGCCCGCTACACCCATTCACCGTTGGGCGAAGTGGTGAACACCGCCCTGCCCGGCCCGCTGCGGCACGGCGAGGCCCTGCCCGACACCCATCACTGGGGCTGGCAGCTGACCGCCGCCGGCCAGGCCCAGCGCGAAAAGCTGCGCGCCGGCACCCGCCCGCGGCAACTGGCCGAACTGCTGGGCGAGGCCGTGGTCGACGAAGACGTGCTGGGCGCGCGCATGGAGGACTGGCGCACTGCCGCACGCAGCCTGGCCAAGCGCGAGCTGGCCGAGCGCGTGGCCCTGAGCGTGGCACCGCAGCATGCGCAGCCCCTGCCCGGCCCCACCCTCAACCCGGAACAGGCCGAGGCCGTGGCCGCGATCACCGCGGCCGACGGCTTCCATGCCTTCCTGCTGGACGGGGTGACCGGCAGCGGCAAGACCGAGGTCTACCTGCAGGCGATCATCCACTGCCTGGCGCAGGGGAAACAGGCGCTGGTGCTGGTGCCGGAGATCGGCCTGACCCCGCAGACCCTGGCGCGCTTCCGTGGCCGCCTCGGCATCGCGGTGCATGCGCTGCATTCGGGCTTGAACGACAACGAACGCGCGCGCGTCTGGGCCGCGGCCTCGCGCGGCGAAGCGCGGGTGATTGTCGGCACCCGTTCGGCGGTGTTCACCCCGCTGCCGCAGGCCGGCCTGCTGATCGTCGACGAGGAACACGACGGCAGCTACAAGCAGCAGGACGGCATCCGTTACCACGCCCGCGATTTCGCTCTGGTGCGGGCCAAGGCGCTGGGCATCCCGGTGCTGCTGGGCAGCGCCACGCCCTCGCTGGAAACCCTGCACAACGCCTATGCCGGCCGCTACACCCACCTGCGCCTGAAGCAGCGCGCCGGTGATGCACGGCCACCACGCGTGCGCATCCTCGATGTGCGCAAGCGGCCGCTGCACGATGGCCTCTCCGCCGATGTGCTGGCCGGTATCGGCGAACATCTGCAGCGTGGCCAGCAGGTGCTGGTGTTCAAGAACCGCCGTGGCTACGCGCCGGTGCTGCTCTGCCACGACTGCGGCTGGACCGCGCCCTGCCAGCGCTGCGATGCGCCGATGACGGTGCATGGCGGCGGCCGTCGCCTGCAGTGCCATCACTGCGGTGCGCGGCAGCCGGCGCCTCTGGCCTGCCCGGCCTGCGGCAGCCTCGCGTTGCAGCCGCAGGGCATCGGCACCGAGCGCCTGGAAGAGCACCTGGTCAGCGCCTTCGCCGATTACCCGGTGGTGCGCATCGACCGCGGCACCACCTCGCGCCGCGATGCGCTGGAACAGCAGCTGGCGAAGCTGGGCGACCAGCCCGGCATCCTGGTCGGCACGCAGATCCTGGCCAAGGGCCACGACCTGCCCAAGCTGACCCTGGTGGTGGTGGTGGGCATCGACGAAGGCCTGTTCTCGGCCGACTTCCGCGCCAGCGAGAAGCTGGCCCAGCAGCTGATACAGGTGGCCGGCCGCGCCGGCCGCGCGCGCGATCCCGGCGAGGTCTGGCTGCAGACCCACCACCCGGGGCACCCGTTGCTGGAAACCCTGGTGAGCGGTGGCTACCACCCGTTCGCGCAGGCCGAATTGAACCAGCGCCAGGCCGCCGGCTTCCCGCCGTTCGCGCACCTGGCGCTGATGCGTGCCGAAGCGCAGCAGCTTGAACATGCCAACGCCTTCCTGCTGGCGGCGCGGCAGCTGCTGGGCGAGCAGACCGTGGTGGAGGCCTATGGGCCGATGCCGGCGCCGATGCCGCGTCGCGCCGGTTACCAGCGCACGCAGCTGCTGCTGTCTGCGCTGCAGCGGCCGCCGCTGCATGGCGTGCTGGCCCAGCTGGTGCCGCAGCTGTACGCGCTGCCGGAGGCGCGCAAGGTGCGCTGGTCGCTGGATGTGGATCCGACGGATCTGTATTGAGGGGTCAGAGCCCACCCTTGGGGTGGGATCCGACCCCGACAGCCAAGGGGTCGGATCCCTATCGCAGAGAGGGCTCCGACCCCGGTCGCCACCGCTTACGTCAGCGGTGACATCACGCCGCGCTGGTACGCCGGGCGCTCGCGCAGGCGCGCATACCAGTCGGCCACGTTCGGCAGGTCGGGACGCTGGATCGGCAGTTCGAACCAGGCATAGATCAACGAGCCCAGCGGAATGTCGCCCATGGCGAACTTCTCGCCCGACAGCCACGGCTGCCTGCCCAGGGTCTCATCGGCCATCTTCAGGTAATCACCGGCGCGCACGATGGCGGCGTTGATGCGCGCTTCATCGCGGTCGGCCGGCGCGGTGCGCATGATGCCCCAGATCAGTTCGGAGTACAGCGCGGCCATCCGCGAGGTGCTCCAGTCCATCCACTTCTCGGCCTGCGCGCGTTCCATCGCGTCTTCGGCGTACAGCGTGCCCAGCGAATAGCGCGCGCTCAGGTAGCGCACGATGGTGTTCGATTCCCACAGCGGCAGGCCGTGGTCTTCGATCACCGGCACCAGGCTGTTGGGATTCATCGCCACGTATTCGGCCGACTGCGTGCCGCCATGGCTGCCGCCCACTTCGATGGATTCGTACGGCAGCCCGATTTCTTCGGCACACCACAGCACCTTGCGGACGTTGCTGGAATTGCGACGGCCCCAGATCTTCAACATTGCGGATTTCCCTGCCTGCAGCGCTGCGCCACGGTGGCGCGGAAACGCTACGATACGCCCATCCACAGGGAGAGACGACGTGACTGCATGGGATGCTTTGAACTACGTTCTGCTGGCAGCAGGGCTGGTGATGCTGGTGCTGGGCTACCGCCGTTCCAGCCGCAACCAGCTGCTGTGCGCCGGGCTGTTGCTGCTGGCCTTCAACGGCGTCGAAGATTTCGCCGCCGGGTTTGCCGACGGCCATGCGGGTTCCGATGCGCGGGTGATCTGAGTCGCGGCGTCGATGTGCCGGCCAGCGGCCGGCACTACCGGTTCTTCTTCGGCAGCGCGCGCACGTAGGACGATTTGCCGTCCTTCTTCAGCTCGAACAGGCCGATGGCCGCCAGCAGGTCGCTGAGCTTGCCGTAGCCATAGTTGCGCGGGTCGAACGAGGCCTGGTTGCCGATCTGGCTGCCGACCGGGCCCAGGTGTGACCAGCCATCCTCGCCCTCGGCCGCCGACACCGCACGCCGCAGCATTTTCACAAGGCGCGTGTCATTGCGCAGTTCCGCACTGTTCTTGCGCGGGCGCACTTCATCACTGGCCACCTGCTCGCCAGCGACCTGCCCGCTGGGCGCCTGCCCGGCCTCGGCCTCGACATCGGGCACGCTGGCGTGGGTCTGGCCCAGGGCTTCCAGGTAGGTGAACTTGGAGCAGGCGTTGACGAACGGCTCGGGCGTCTTCTTCTCGCCAAAGCCATACACTTTCACGCCGTCGGTCAGCAGGCGCATCACCATCGGGGTGAAGTCGGCATCGCTGGAGACGATGGCGAAACCATCGAGGTTGCGCGCGTACAGCAGGTCCATGGCATCGATGACCATGGCCATGTCCGAGGCATTCTTGCCCTTGCTGTAGGCGAACTGCTGGATCGGGCGGATGGCGTACTCGTGCAGCACCGATTCCCAGCCCTTCAGGCGCGGGCTTTTCCAGTTGCCGTAGGCACGGCGCACGTTGGCCACGCCGTAGCGGGCGACCTCGGCCAGGACTTCGTCGATCTTCGAGGCCGGTGCATTGTCGGCGTCGATCAGCAGGGCGATGCGCTTTTCCGGTTCGGACATGGTTTCCTCGGTGGGCTGCAGGCTGAGTGGAGTATCACCCATGGCCACTGGCAGCCATGTGACGTGCGATGATGCAGGGCGACATCCATCCCCCTCTGGAGTACGTCGATGAGCCGCGAACCAGTCCCCCACCTGGTCATCATCGGCGGCGGTTTTGCGGGCCTCTGGGCCACCCGGGCCCTGGCCCGCGAGAAGATCAGGATCACCCTGCTCGACCGCCGCAACCACCACCTGTTCCAACCCCTGCTGTACCAGGTCGCCACCGCCGGCCTGTCCGCCCCCGATATCGCCGCGCCGCTGCGCCACATCCTCGGCCACCAGCGCAACGTGGAAGTGCGCCTGGGCGAGGTCGTCGCCATCGACAAGGCCACCCGCGAGGTGCAGCTGGCCGATGGCAGCAGCCTGGGCTACGACAGCCTGCTGCTGGCCACCGGCGCCACCCACGCCTACTTCGGCAATGACCAGTGGGCGGCCGATGCGCCGGGCCTGAAGACCCTGGACGATGCCATCGCCCTGCGCCGCAAGCTGCTGCTGGCGTTCGAGCGCGCCGAAGCCGAACCGGACCCGGCGAAGAAGGCCGCATGGCTGAGCTTCGCGGTGGTCGGCGGCGGCCCCACCGGCGTCGAACTGGCCGGCACCCTGGCCGAGATCGCCCGCCACACCCTGCGCAACGAGTTCCGCCACATCGACCCGGCCAGCGCCAAGGTGCGCCTGGTCGAGGCCGGACCACGTGTGCTGTCCTCGTTCCCGGAAGTGCTTTCGCTGAAGGCGCGCCGGCAGCTGGAAAAGCTGGGCGTGGAAGTACTGACCGGCACCCCGGTGAGCGACATCGACAGCCTCGGCTTCAAGCTGGGCGAACAGTTCGTGCCCGCACGCACCGTGGTCTGGGCCGCCGGCGTGGCCGCCTCGCCGCTGGCGCGCACGTTGGACGTGCCTCTGGACCGTGCCGGCCGCGTGCAGGTGCAGCCCGACCTGACCCTGCCCGGACATCCCGAACTGTTCGTCGCCGGCGACCTGGCCGCGGTGAACCAGGCCAACGGCAAGCCGGTGCCCGGCGTGGCGCCCGCTGCCAAGCAGATGGGCAAGTACGTGGCCGATGTCATCCGCGCACGCCTGCATGGCAAGCCGACACCGGGGCCGTTCAAATACGCCGACTACGGCAACCTGGCCACCATCGGCCGCATGGCCGCCATCGTGCACCTGGGCAAGCTGCAGTTGTCGGGCGTGCTGGCCTGGTGGTTCTGGCTGGCCGCACACGTGTTCTTCCTGATCGGTTTCCGCAACCGCGTGGTGGTGCTGCTGAACTGGGCGGTGGCGTACTGGAGCTACCAGCGCAGCGCGCGCATCATTTTTGGTGATGACCAGGAAGATCGCCGGCCGAAGTAATTCCACGCCGTGCGTCGATGAAGTTGTAGAGCCGAGCCCATGCTCGGCTTCTGCACCCCGATGCAGCCGAGCATGGGCTC
>NZ_QETL01000155.1:0-6083 GCF_003105135.1 Stenotrophomonas sp. SPM
GGATATCGACTGAATTCATCCGTGCCGACCAACGGTCGGCACCCACCAAAGCAGAGCGCCGTTCCGACAGATCGCGGAAAACTGTCGAAGGCGGGGTGGGCCCGGTTGAGAGGGCGTGAGCCACATGGGCCCGAGGCATGCCTCGGGCGGGTTGGGCAGGACGCCCAACCCCGGTCTTGCCGTGTGCGCAGGACAGCGCACACGAGCAAGCGGCGACCGAGCTTACAGGGGCGTACTTGCAGCGTCCCCCTCAACCGGACCCACCCCGCCAACCCACGGAAAGCCAGCTTTTGACGTTGACGTTGACGTTGAGCAGGTGCAGGGCGCAGCCCTGCCGAACACTACTCCGCCTCGCGCTGGACCTGCCGCCAGAGTTCGGCGGCGAGCGCGCGCACCGCATCATCAGCATCCGGCCGATGCAGCAGCCCGATCTCATAGTTCTCCACCACCGGCAGGCCACGCTCGCCATCGATCACGCGGTGCTCGCGGCATACCGCGCGACGCGGCAGCAGGCTGATGCCGATGCCGTCGGCTACCGCTCCCTGGATGCCGCTCAGCGACGAACTGGTGAATGCGATGCGCCAGCGCAGGCCCAGCGCCTCCACCGCCTGGATCATCTCGTCGCGGTACAGGCCGCGTGGCGGAAAGGTCACCAGCGGCAGCGGATCCAGCTGCAGGCTGCTGCTTCGCTGGCCGTCGATCCAGTGCATCGGCTCGCGCCGGCAGTGCACCGCCTGGCGCGTGTTGCGGCGCTGCTTGACCAGCACCAGGTCCAGCTCGCCATGGTCGAAGCCATGCGCCAGGTCCCGGCTCAGGCCGCTGCTGATTTCCAGCTTCACCTGCGGGTGGCGGCGGCTGAAGGCAGCCAGCATGCGCGTGGTCTGCGCGTTGACGAAATCCTCCGGCACGCCGATGCGCACCGCGGTCTCCACCGTGGCGCCGGCCAGCGCCTGGGCCATTTCCTCGTTCAGGTCGAGCATGCGCCGCGCGTAGCCCAGCAACGTGTGCCCGGCATCGGTGGGGTGCACGTCGCGGTGGCCGCGCTCGAGCAGGCGGTGCCCGGCCAGTTCCTCCAGCCGCCGCACCTTCTGGCTCACCGTGGACTGGGTGGAATGCAGGCGCGTGGCCGCAGTGGTGAAACTGCCACAGTCGGCCACCATCACCAGCGCACGCAGCAGGTCCAGTTCGAACAGCGTTCTATTCGATTTGGCACTGTCTTGCATTTGAACATTTCACTTCTGGATGCACGTGGCGACTTCTACCATGCAGGGCAGGGGGCGGCAAGCACGGCGCCCCGCTGCACCGGAGAACCGCAGATGCGCATCGCTCGTCGCCCTCGTTTGCCCGGCCCGCTGGGTCGCCTGTTGCTGCTGTGCCTGTTGGCAATGGTGGTGCCGGGGTGTTCGGCCACGGCCGGTCCGGCCGATGCGCGCCTGCGCGATGCCGCCGCGCGAGGCGATGCCGCCGCCGTGCGTGCGGCGCTGGAAGACGATGCCGATCTGGAATCGCGCGATGGTGAAGGGCGCACCGCACTGCTGCTGGCGACCCACGGCAACCACGTCGATGCCGCACGCGAACTGATCGAGGCCGGTGCCGACGTCAACGCCAAGGATGCGATGCAGGACAGTGCTTACCTGTATGCCGGCGCGCGCGGCCTCGATGACATCCTCGCGCTGACCCTGGCCCACGGCGCCGACCTGCGCAGCACCAACCGCTACGGCGGCACCGCCCTGATTCCCGCGGCCGAACGCGGCCATGTGGCCACCGTGCGCACACTGCTGCGCGCGGGTGTGGGGGTGGACCATGTCAACCGCCTGCACTGGACCGCACTGCTGGAAGCGATCCTGCTCGGCGATGGCGGCCCGCGCCATGTGCAGATCGTGCAGCTGCTGCTCGACGCCGGCGCCAATCCCGAACTGGCCGATGGCGATGGCGTGACGCCGCTGATGCACGCACGCCAGCGTGGCTACACCCACATTGAAACCCTGCTGCGCCAGGCCGGCGCCCAGCGCTGAATCCCGACCCCTTCCAACCTGCGCGTTACGCGCGCCCACCAGGATGCCGTCCATGTTCCAGTCCCGTCCGTTGTCCCTTGCGATCCTCCTTGCCGTCGCACCGCTGTCGGCGTCCGCTGCCGAGCGTGCCGACCTGCTGATCCGCAACGCCACCGTGGTCGATGTCGAACACGCACGCACCCTGCCGGGGCAGAGCGTGGTGATCCGTGGCGATGACATCGTCGCCGTCGGCCCCGATGCGCAGCTGCGCAGCCAGTGGAGCGCCAGCCGCCAGATCGACGCCAAGGGCAAGTACCTGATCCCGGGCCTGTGGGACATGCACGTGCACTTCGGCGGCGGCCCGGCCCTCATCGAAGAGAACAAGGCGCTGCTGCCGCTGTACATCGCCCATGGCATCACCACCGTGCGCGACTGCTCGGGCGACCTGCCGGAGCAGGTGCTGCAGTGGCGTGGCGAGATCGCCAACGGCACGCTGTTCGGTCCGCGCCTGCTCAGCTCCGGCGCCAAGATCGAAGGCATCAAGCCGGTCTGGAAGGGCACCATCGAAGTGGGCAGCGAGGCTGACGTCGACAAGGCGATCACCCGCCTGCAGCACGACAAGGTCGATTTCGTGAAGATCACCGACAGCACGCTGAAGCCGGAGCTGTTCCTGTATTCGGCCAGCGCCGCGCGCAAGGCTGGCTTGAAGGCGTCGGGCCATATCCCGATGGCGCTGACCGTCGAACGGGCGGTCGATGCCGGCCTGGCTTCGATCGAGCATCTCGACTACGCCTTCAAGGCCGGCAGCAAGGATGAAGCGCAGATCGCCGCCGATTTCGGTGCCGGTCGCATCGACCGCGCCGAGGCCAACCGCCGCCTGGATGCCAGCTTCGACCACGATACGGCGATGCACGCCTACCGCGACTTCGCCAAGCGCGGCGTGTTCGTGACCCCGACCCTCAATGGCGGCCGCATCCTCGATTTCCTCGACCAGGATGACCACGCCAACGATCCGTACCTGGCCTACATCGGCCCGGGCCTGCGTGCGACCTACCAGTGGCGCGTGGATCGCGCGGCCAAGGCGACCCCGGCGCAGATCGAAGCGCGCCACGCGCAGTACCATCAGGTGGCTTCGGTGCTGCCGATGCTGCAGGAAGCGGGGGTGACGATCATCGCGGGCACCGATGCCGGCTTCCTCAACTCGTACAACTTTCCGGGCATTGCGTTGCACCAGGAACTGCAGCTGTTCGTGAAGGAAGGCCTGAGCGCGCCGCAGGCGCTGTCGGCGGCCACGCGTTCGGGCCCGGCGTGGTTCGGCCAGATGGATCGCTATGGTGGCGTGGCCAGCGGCAAGGCGGCCGACCTGGTGCTGCTGACCGCCAACCCGCTGCAGGACATCGCCGCGACCGAAAAGATCGACAGCGTGATCCTGCGCGGCACCCTGTATGACCGTGCGGCGCTGGACAAGATGCTGGCCGACACCAAGGCCAAGGTGGCAGCGTGGAACGTCGAGGCGGCCAAGGCGAAGTGATCGGCTGCGGGGTCAGGGCGCTTTCCGATGGAAAGGGCGCTGACCCTCCAGCCCAGGGTCGGATGCTTTTCCACAGGGAGGGGCTCTGACCCTTCCAGCGGTTCAGCGCACCGCCGGCCGCATCCCATGCAGCTGCGGCAGTGCTTCCTTCATCGCATCGATGAACGCGCGCAGCCGCAGCGGCTGCTGGCGCGCGGCGGGGAACACCAGGTGTACCGGTAGCGGTGGCGCCTGCCACTGTGGCAACAGCTGCACCAGGCGGCCTTCGGCGAGATCGTCGGCCACCAGCCACGCCGAGACCACCGCCGCGCCCAGACCGGCCACAGCCGCACCCTGAACCACGAACAGGTTGTCGGTGAGCAGGCGCGGGGCGATCGACAGCGTGTGCGCGCGCCCGTGCGCATCGTGCAGCAGCAGGCGCTCGCGGTAGTAGGTGGCCAGTGCGATCCACGGCAGTGCCTGCGCCTGCTCGGGCGTTCGCACCTTTGCCGGGTCAGCCAGGCTGGGCGAGGCCACCACGATGCGCGGCACCTCGGCCAGCGGCAGGGCGACCATGCGCGGCTCGTCCACCGGGCCCACGCGCACGGCGCAGTCGATGCCCTCGGCAACGAAATCCGGGCGATGGTCTTCGAGGATCCATTCCAGGCTCAGATGCGGGTGCCATGCCAGGAAATCCAGCATGGTCGGCAGCAGCTGCGCCTGGCCGAACGCGTGCGGCACCATCACCCGCAGGCGTCCGCGCAGCACCTGCGCCTCGCCATGCAGTTCGGCCTGCAGTGACTCCCACTCGTCGATGACCCGCTGCGCGTGGCGCTGGCAGCGCTGGCCGTCCTCGGTCAGCTGCAGGCCGTGGGTGGAGCGCTGCAGCAGGCGCAGGCCCAGCTGTCGCTCCAGCGCCTGCAGCCGCCGGCTGACCGTGGGCTGGGTAGTGCCCAGCTGGGTGGCGGCGGCGGAAAGGCTGCCGGCATCGACGATGCGCAGGAAGGTACGCAGCAGGTCGAGGCGGTCCGCGCCAGCGGGCAGGTCGGTCATGCGTTGGGCGTATGAAGGATATGTGCCTGATCCTACTACAGACGTGTAGCGAATATCGTCAGGCTATGCACCATTCCTCCCCGGAGTTCATCCATGTCCGCCCCCTCTGTTTCCGTTAGCGCCACGCCCACGGCCGCCCCCTCGGCCCAGCTGGTCCTGGCGATGGCGGCCGGCGCCGGCTTTTCGGTGGCCTCGCTGTACTACAGCCAGCCGATGCTGGGCCTGATCGCGCAGGACCTCGGCGCCAGCGAGCGTGGCGTCGGCCTGGTGCCGACCCTGACCCAGCTGGGCTACGCGCTGGGCATCCTGCTGCTGGCCCCGCTGGGTGACCGTTTCGACCGTCGCCACCTGATCCTGCTGAAGTCGGTCCTGTTGTCGCTGGCCCTGGCGGGCGCGGCGCTGGCTGGCCAGCTGCCGGGCCTGCTGATGGCCAGCCTGCTGGTGGGCCTGATGGCCACCCTCGCGCAGGACATCGTGCCCGCGGCCGCGGTACTGGCCCCGGACGCACACCGCGGGCAGATCGTTGGCCGGGTGATGACCGGCCTGTTGCTGGGCGTCCTGCTCTCGCGCGTGGTCAGCGGCGTGGTCGCCGAAGCCTGGGGCTGGCGCACGCAGTTCGTGCTGGCGGCGGTTTCGGTGGCGGCGATGGGCGCGGTGATGGCCAAGGCGCTGCCGCGCTTCGCTCCGACCAGCACGCTGCGCTATCCGGCATTGCTGGCCTCGCTGCTGCAGTTGTGGCGTGAGCAGCCGCAGCTGCGCCGCGCGGTCGCCAGCCAGTCGCTGCTGGCGGTGGGCTTCAGCGCGTTCTGGTCGACCCTGGCACTGATGCTGCACACCAAGCTCGGGTTGGGCAGTGCCGCCGCGGGTGCGTTCGGCATTGCCGGTGCGGCCGGCGCGCTGGCGGCGCCATTTGCGGGCCGCTACGCCGACCATCTGGGCAGCCACTCGGTGGCACGCCTGGCGATTGCGGTGGCGCTGGTGGGCTTCGGCCTGCTGCTGGCCGACAGCTGGCTGCCGGCGGCGGCGCTGCTGCCGCTGCTGGTGGTGAGTGCGCTGCTGTTCGACTTCGGTTTCCAGTCGGCGCTGGTGGCGCACCAGACGCTGGTCTACGGCCTGGTGCCGCCGGCGCGCAGCCGCCTCAACGCGCTGCTGTTCACGGGCGTGTTCATCGGCATGGCGGCGGGTGGTGCGCTGGGCAGCCTCGCACTTGCCCAGTGGGGGTGGCACGGCGTGGCGTGGTTGGCGGTGGTGTGTGCGGGCAGCAGCCTGCTGGTGCGGTTGAGGTGAGTGTTGTTCTGCAGGGCTTGCAGCCCTGCACCTGCTCAATGCAAACGCAACGCCCGAAGCAACGTCAAAGGCTGGTTTCCTGAGGTTAGGCGGGTTGGGTCCGGTTGAGGGGGACGCTGCAAGTACGTCCATGTAAGCTCGGTCGCGGCTTGCTCGTGTGCGCCGTCCTGCGCACACGGCAAGACCGGGGTGGGGCGTCCTGCCCAACCCGCCCGAGGCATGCCTCGGGCCCATGCGGC
>NZ_QETL01000156.1:0-5984 GCF_003105135.1 Stenotrophomonas sp. SPM
AGCCGACTTGGCAGCCGGGGCCGGGGCGGCGGCAGCGGCCGGAGCAGCAGCGGCCGGGGCAGCAGCGGCAGCCGGAGCGGCTTCAGCGGCCGGAGCCGGGGCAGCAGCCACGGCGCCTTCTTCGATGATCGCCACGACCTGGCTGGAGGTCACGGTGTCGCCTTCCTTGAACTTGATCTCCTTGATCACGCCGTCAACCGGCGACGGCACTTCCAGGACGACCTTGTCGGTTTCCAGGTCAAGCAGGTTTTCGTCGCGCTTGACGGCGTCGCCCACCTTCTTGTGCCAGGTGGCGATGGTGCCGTCGGCGACGGATTCGGGCAGTACCGGGGCTTTGACTTCGGTGGCCATTGCGGGAGCTTCCTGGTTTGTCTTCTAAATAGGGGGAGGAATTATTCAGCGAACGTGTCGTTGAACGGGTTGACCAGTGCATCGGCGACCAGCTGCTGCTGTTCGCGGACGTGGTCAGCCATGTGACCGGCAGCCGGTGAAGCCGAACGTGCGCGACCGGCGTAGTGCAGGTTCTGGCCATCGGCCAGGCAGAACTGCAGGTGGTGGCGGATCTGGTACCACGCACCCTGGTTCTGCGGTTCTTCCTGCGTCCACACCACGTCGGTGGCCTTGCCGTACTTCTTGAGTTCGGCGGCCAGCAGCGCACGCGGGAACGGGTACAGCTGTTCCACGCGGATGATCGCCACGTCGTCCTGGCCACGCTTGGTCTGGTCTTCCAGCAGGTCGTAGTAGACCTTGCCCGAACACAGCACCACGCGCTTGACCTTCTTGGCATCGGCATTGGCATCGCCGATCAGGTGCTGGAACTCGCCGTTGGCCAGCTCGTCCAGGGTCGACACGGCCAGCTTGTGGCGAAGCAGCGACTTGGGCGACATCACCACCAGCGGCTTGCGGGTGGTCAGGTGCAGCTGGCGGCGCAGCATGTGGAAGGCCTGTGCCGGGGTGGACGGAACCACGACCAGCATGTTTTCCAGCGCGCACAGCTGCAGGAAGCGCTCCAGGCGCGCCGAGCTGTGTTCCGGACCCTGACCTTCATAGCCGTGCGGCAGCAGCAGGGTCAGGCCAGAGATGCGGCCCCACTTGGCTTCGCCGGCGGCGATGAACTGGTCAATCACCACCTGGGCGCCGTTGGCGAAGTCGCCGAACTGGCCTTCCCAGATGCACAGGGTGTTGGGATCGGTGGTCGAGAAACCGTACTCATAGGCCATCACGGCTTCTTCGCTCAGCAGCGAATCGATGATGGTGGCCTTCTCCGGCGAATCCACCAGCTGCCGCAGCGGCAGGTAGTAGTTGTCGGTCTTCTGGTCGTGCAGGATCGCGTGGCGGTGGGTGAAGGTGCCGCGGCCGACGTCCTGGCCGACCAGGCGCAGGGCATTGCCCTCGTCCAGCAGGGTGGCGTAGGCCAGGTTCTCGGCAAAGCCCCAGTCGCCCGGGATCTCGCCGGCGGCCATCTTGCGGCGGTCGTCGTAGACCTTCGACACGCGCGAGTGCAGCTGCACTTCTTCCGGCACGGTGTTGATCAGCTTGGCCAGCTCGACCAGCTTGTCCTTGTCCACCTTCGTGGAGATTTCATCGGACAGCTTGCCTTCCAGCAGCTTCGGCCAATCGACGAACAGCGGGCTGGTCGGCGGGGTCTTCTCGACCTTGGCCAGTTCGGTGGTCACTTCGCCACCGTCCAGCTTGTCGCGGTACGCATCGACCATTGCCTTGCCGGCGCCGGCGGCGATCACGCCTGCCTTTTCCAGCTGCTCGGCGTACAGCTCGCGGGTGGTCGGGTGCTTGCGGATCACCTGGTACATCAGCGGCTGGGTGATCGCCGGTTCGTCGGCCTCGTTGTGGCCCCAACGGCGGTAGCACATCAGATCGATGACCACGTCCTTGGCGAACTTCTGGCGGAACTCGAAGGCCAGCTGCGCGGCGAACACGACCGCTTCCGGATCATCACCGTTCACGTGCAGCACCGGGGCGGCGATCATCTTCGCCACGTCGGTGGCATAGCGCGTGGAACGCGTATCCAGCGGGTTGGAGGTGGTGAAGCCGACCTGGTTGTTGACCACGATGTGCACGGTGCCGCCGACGGCGAAGCCGCGGGCCTGCGACATCTGGAACAGCTCCATGACCACGCCCTGGCCGGAGAAGGCCGCGTCGCCGTGGATGAGGATCGGCATGACCTGCTTGCGCGCGGTGTCCTTGCGGCGCTCCTGGCGCGAACGCACGGAACCGGCAACGACCGGGTCGGCGATTTCCAGGTGCGACGGGTTGAACGCCAGCGCCAGGTGCACCGGGCCACCGTCGGTGGCCACGTCGGCCGAGAAGCCCATGTGGTACTTCACGTCGCCGGCCGAAGCGTGCTCGTCGTGCTCGAACTTGCCTTCGAACTCGTCGAACAGCTTGCGCGGGTTCTTGCCGAGGACGTTGACCAGCACGTTCAGGCGGCCACGGTGGGCCATGCCGACGACCACGTCCTTGACGCCATCCTTGCCGGCGCTGCGGATGATGGTGTCCATCATCGGGATCAGCGAGTCGCCGCCTTCCAGCGAGAAGCGCTTCTGGCCGACGTACTTGGTGTGCAGGTAACGCTCGAGGCCTTCGGCGGCGGTCAGGCGCTCCAGCGTGCGGCGCTGGGTGTCAGCGTCCAGCTGGTAGTTGCCACCGGCCAGTTCCAGCTTCTTGTAGATCCACTGGCGCTGCTCGACTTCGGCGATGTGCATGAACTCTGCACCGATCGAGCCGGTGTAGGTCGCCTTCAGGCGCGCCAGCAGGTCACGCAGCTTCATGCGCGGCTGGCCGCCGACGCCGCCGGTGCTGAACTCGCTGTTGAGATCGCCGTCGGACAGGCTGTGGAACGGCAGGCCCAGGTCCGGGGTGTTGACCGGCGTGGTCAGGCCCAGCGGGTCCAGGCGCGCATCGAGGTGGCCGCGCGAACGGTAGGCAGTGATCAGACGACCGACATTGCGCTCACGCTCGTCGCCTGCACCCGTGCCGGTGCCGGCTTTCAGCGCATCCTTGGCCGCGTCCGCGATGTGGGAGATGACGGCCGAGTGCGGAATGTCGCCTGCTTCTCGGCCCTTGAAGCCGTCGAAGTAGGTTTTCCATTTGGGATCGACACTATCCGGGGAGACCAGGTACTGCTCGTACAGGTCCTCGACATAGGAGGCGTTGCCGCCGGCGAGTTGCGAAGATTGCGCAAACTGCTTCAGTTGATTGTCCACGATGGAGGGTGCTGATTCGCTTTGTGGGGTATGGCTTCAGAAGGACCCGGCAGGAAAATGAATAGCCCTGCACGGGCGCGTTCAAACGGCCAAATTGTACCCCCATCCGGACACGAAGGGGCACCGCCAGCGGCATTGCGCGTCCCCCGGTGTCGCTCCCAGACAGGTTTGTCCGGGACAGCGCGCTCAGATGCCGAGCGCGCGCAGTTCGCTGCAATCGCGCGAACGGTCCCAGACACGCTGCAATTGCTGCTCGAACGGCTGCGAACGTGCCGGCAGCGCGATTCCGGCTTCGCCCTCCAGGCGATGGCCGATAAGACGAAAGTAGAAGTCGCCCGCGTCATTGACCAGGCCGGCCGAGGCCAGCGCACGGTCGATCGGATCGCTGACCTCGCGGAACTGGATCACACTGGGCAGGCGCTGGGCCAGGGCCAGCAGCGGTGCGCCGGCAGCCGCAATCGCGGCCGCATCGTGCACGATCACCCGCAGCTGCTTGTCGTGGCGGGCGGTGACGAAACGGCGCAGGGCCGCCTGCACCGGCGGCGCATCCAGCAAGCCGGGGTCGAGCTGGCGGCTGTGCAGCCACAGCTGGCGACGGGCGCGGTGGAACGATGGCCGTGGTGATGGCCACCGCCTCGGCGCGGCTGTCGATGGCACTGGCTACGCCCAGCCGGCGGCGCATCTGCTGGTGGCCGATGCCGGCCTCCTCGAACTCCTCGCCTTCCGGCAGGAAGCCCTGACGGGCGTAGAAATCACGCGCCGGCAGCTGGGCGTGCAGGTGCACCTCGGCCAGGCCGAGCTGGCGACCGGCTTGCACCAGCGCCTCCAGCAGGGCCTCGCCGACGCCCTGGTTGCGCACGCTGGCCAGCACCGCCATGCGGCCGATGCGGCCATCGGGGGCCAGGCGGCCGGTGCCGACGGGCTGGCCGTCGGCGTCCAGGGCCAGCACGTGGACACAGACCGGGTCCAGCGCATCACGCTCCAGTTCGGCGGCGATGCCCTGTTCCTGCACGAATACCCGCTGCCGCACGCCGTGGATGGCGGCATGGGCGTCCGCGTGGCTGACCTGCTGGACCCGGATCGAGGCCATGGCTCAGGCGCGACCGGCGTCGCTGTCGTCTTCGTCGTGGTCTTCGAAGTTGACGATGACCTCGATACCGTCGTCGTGGACGGTCACGGTGTGCACGTCGTCGGAGACCACTTCCTCGTCGAGTTCGGCTACCTGGGCCTGGCCCTCGACCACTTCGCCCAGCACCGCGGCGTCCTCGCCTTCGTCCTCGTCCTCGGCGTCAAACACCTCGTTCGGGTCGATCAGCTGGAACACGCCGCCAACCAGCAGCTGCTGCAGCACCGCGCGGCCCTTGTCGGACAGGCCACGGTAGGCCGCCGCGTCGAGCTGCTCGGCACCGGCCAGGCGCTGCGCGTCCTTTACCGGCAGGGCGAAATCCTGGCCGCTGACATACAGGCTGGCGCCGCGCTTGGCCCGGCGCCAGGCCAGGCGCGCCCACGGGTGGCGCTGCAGCAGCAGGCCCGAGGCCAGGGCCTGGACCACTTCCTCCGGGGCCGGGGCGGCCTGGTGGGCCATCACTTCGCCCGCAGCACGGTAGGTGGTGATGAAGCGGCCGAACCAGTCACCCAGCTTGTCCGGGTCGTTCATGCGGATGGCGTTGAGCGCGGTGATCACCCGCGCCATCGCCACCGTGTCGATTTCGTTCGGGTCGGCCGGCACCTTCAGGTCGGGGTCCTGGTAGCGGATGTTCTCGTCGGCATCGGCGATGAGGGTATCCAGGTAGTCGCTGATCAGCTCGGCCGAGGCCGGGGCGCGCATGCCGAAGGAGAAGGTCAGGCACGGATCCTCGGCCACGCCGTGGTGCGGCACGTTCGGCGGCAGGTACAGCATGTCGCCCGGCGCCAGCACCCAGTCGTGGGTGGGATTGAACACCTGCAGCAGCTTCAATTCCACGTCCGGGCGGAAGCCCAGCGGCGGGCGCTTGCCCTTGATCGATTCGCTGGCGTCGATCTGCCAGCGGCGGTGGCCGTGGGCCTGCAGCAGGAACACGTCGTACTGGTCGACGTGGGCGCCGACCGAGCCACCGGTGGCGGCAAAGCTGATCATCACGTCATCCATGCGCCAGCGCGGCAGGAAGTTGAAGTGCTCGATCAGCGCGCGAACGTCCGGGTCCCACTTGTCGACGTCCTGCACCAGCAGGGTCCAGTCGTGGTCGGGCAGGGCGGGGAACACGTCTTCCTGGAACGGGCCACTGCGCACGCGCCAGTCGTCCTGGGCCTTGTCGTGCTGGATCAGGCGCGCGAGTACGCCTTCTTCGCAGGCCAGGCCGGCCAGGTCTTCCGGCTGCACCGGGGTCTGGAAATCGGGGAAGGCGTTGCGGATCAGCAGCGGGCGCTTCTGCCAGAAGTCGCGCAGGAAGGTGGCCGGGGCCATGCCCAGCGGCTTGCCGGGGCGGGCGGTGACTTCGATGAGGGGAGCGGTGGACTTGCGGGCGGCCATGGGGGATTCCTTGCAGCGGAAAGCGGGAGGTGCGGCGTGGCGGGCCGCCTGAGATCTCCATTGTCCGCCGTTCGCGGGGATTGCGCACGTGCGCGGGTTTGTCGCGGGGGTTCCGGCCAATGGCGGAGCCCCTCGTGGCGACATCTTGGTAGGGTCGACTGTTAGTCGACCGGCTTCATGGGCTTGGCCGGGCGGGTGGGCTGCGCGGGGGACGCTGCAAGTACGTCCCTGTAAGCTTGGCCGCCGCATCC
>NZ_QETL01000157.1:0-5898 GCF_003105135.1 Stenotrophomonas sp. SPM
CGAAAAAGCCCGCCGGAATCCGGCGGGCTTTTTCGTTTACCGGGGTCGGATCCCTTTCCCGCAGGGAAGGGCTCTGACCCCAAGGCAGTTGGCCTCAGGTCCAGCCGAACAGCTCGAACAGCTTCAGGATCAGGTACGCGCAGCCGCCGGCGGCGGGGATGGTCAGGATCCAGGCCCAGACGATGCGCTCGATCACGCCGAACCTCAGCGACCGCGGGTTCTTGGCGAAGCCCACGCCCATGATGGCGGTGGAGATGCTGTGGGTGGTCGAGACCGGCATGCCGAAGTGGGCCGCCAGGGTCAGGATCGTGGCCGAGCTGGTCTCCGCGGCGAAGCCGTGGATCGGGTGCAGCTTGACCATCTTGTGGCCCAAGGTCTTGATGATCTTCCAGCCGCCCGAGGCGGTACCGGCAGCCATCACCACCGCGCAGGTCAGCACGATCCACATCGCGATGCCGTCACCAGCGTGCGCGTCCGGGTGCATGAAGGCCAGCCACGACGGCAGGTCGTTCAACGCGCCGGTGGCTTCGGCACCAATCAGGGTCATGGCGATGATGCCCATGGTTTTCTGCGCGTCGTTGTGGCCGTGGGCGAAGCCCATGTAGGCCGCCGAAGCGATCTGCGCCTTGCCGAAGAAGGCATTGACGATGCGCGGGCGCGCCAGGCGACCGATGGCGCCGCCGATCTTGGCCAGGCCAGCGATGATCGCCCACAGCAGCACCATCACCACGATGCCGAGCAGGAAGCCGGCGATCGGCGAGGTGATCATCGGCACGAACACCTTCCACAGCAGGCCCTTGTTCTGCGCCCAGCTGCCCAGTCGCTCGGACCAGATCAGTGCGTCCCAGTTGTTGTGGGCCGCGGCCAGGCCGGCACCGCACAGGCCACCGATGAGCGCGTGCGAAGAGGAGGACGGCAGGCCCTTCCACCAGGTGATCAGGTTCCAGATGATGCCGCCCAGCAGCGCGCAGAGGATCACCTGCGGGGTGACATCCACGACGTTGGTGTTGAGCAGGCCCGAGGCAATGGTGAGTGCGACCGCGGTGCCGGTAAGCGCTCCGATCAGATTCATGCCGGCGGCCAGCATCACCGCCCAGCCGGGCGAGAGCACCTTGGTCGCCACTACGGTGGCAATGGAATTGGCAGTGTCGTGGAAGCCGTTGATGAACTCGAAGACGAGCGCGGCCAGGATCACCACCAGGACAAGGGTCAACATGCGGCGGCGTCCGTCAGCTGTTCTTCAAGACGATCTGGTACGCCACGACGCCAGCCTCGCGGCAGCGGTCGATGGCCTTTTCCAGGATCTCGAAGAATTCCTTCAGCAGGAACATCTGCAGGTTGTCCAGGCGGCCCGAGTAGATGTCGCGGTACAGCTCGAGCATCAGGCGGTCGGCCTCGTTCTCCAGCGAGCGCAGCTTCTCATTCAGCGCGGTCATGCGGTCCAGGTTCATGTGGCGCAGGTCGGCCACCATCTCCACCACCACGCCGGCCGCCTGTTCCAGCATCGCCGCGCGCGGCGCGAAGTCGATGTGTTCCAGGTGGGTCGTGGCCAGCGAATAGCGATCGGCGAACTTCTCGATCTGCTTCGGAATCTTGTACAGGGCCGAACCCAGCGCCTCGATGTCCTCGCGCTCGATCGGGGTCATGAAGCTGTCTACCAGCGCCTGGCTGATCTTGTCCGAGGCCGCGCGCTCGCGCAGGCGGGCCAGCTTGAAGGCGTCCAGCGCCGGCTGGCGGTCGGCCTCGCGCAGCATCGAATGCAGTGCCTTGGCAGCGTCGTTGGCCGCGACGGCGGCCTCATCAAGCAGGGTGTAGAACTGTTTGCCGGAACCGAAAATGGTCTGCAGAGAGAACATTGAGAAACCTGTCAGCCGTCGCGGGAAGGACGGCACCAGGACGAATTATGACCGCTAGATGACCATTCCGGGTATCCCCGCCCCCCAGAGGGGATGAAAACCCCCAACCTGAACAGGTAGTTGCCACCCCGCCATGGGCCTTTGCTAAGATGCCAGCGCGCCCCCGGGCGCACCTTATGGACGACGACCCTTACCCCCCTGCGCCGCGCCGGACCCCGTTCCTGAGCGCCTGCCGCCACCGCAAGCACCCGCCCTCCCTGCCACCAACCGGGGACGACGCCCGTGTTTGAAATGATCCTGATTGTTTTCGCGCTTGTTCTTCTGAACGGCTTCTTTGCCATGTCCGAGATGTCGGTCATGACCTCGCGCAAGAGCCGCCTGAAGCAGATGGCGGCCACCTCCAAGCGCGCAGCCAAGGCGCTGGAGCTCTCCGAGAAGCCCGAAAGCTTCCTGTCCACCGTCCAGATCGGCATTACCGTCATCGGCGTCCTGACCGGCTATCTGGGCGGTGAGGCGCTGGGCGAAGCCTTCGGCGGCTGGATCGAGGGGCTGATGCCCGGCTTTGCCTATGCCGGCAAGATCGGCACGGTGCTGGCTGTCAGCCTGATCACCTTCATCACCCTCATCTTCGGCGAGCTGGTGCCCAAGCGCCTTGCCCTGACCCGCTCGGAGGCCATCGCCGGCCTGGTGGCCATGCCGATGAGCTGGCTGGCGAAGCTGGCCCTGCCCTTCGTCTGGCTGCTGTCCAAGACCACCCAGCTGATGCTGAAGGTGATGGGCCTGGGCCAGGACGAGGCCGCGCAGGTGACCGAAGAAGAGATCCGCATGCTGGTGGCCGAGAGCCACGAGGCCGGCGTGATCGACACCCATGAGCGCGACATGATGAACCGTGTCATGCGCCTGGGCGACCGCACCGCCGACAGCCTGATGACCCCGCGCAACCGCATCGCCTGGCTGGACACCCAGGCCGGGCTGGAGCGCAACCTGGAAATCATGGCCGAGCACGAGTTCTCGCGCTACCCGGTGCTGCGCGACAACGACATGGACGTGGTCGGCATCCTGGAGCTGAAGTCGCTGGCCACGCGCATGGCGCGCGGTGACAACGCGCTGTTCCAGACCCTGCGCGAGCCGTTGTACGTTTCCGAATCGACCCACGCGATGAAGCTGCTGGAGATCTTCCGCGAGGAACAGCAGTCGATGGCACTGGTGGTGGACGAGTACGGCGAAATCCAGGGCCTGGTGACCATCAGCGACCTGATGGGTGCGGTGGTCGGCCGCTTGCAGGCGGTGGAAAACGCCGACGAAGACGCGCTGGTGGTGACCCGCGAAGACGGCTCGCTGCTGGTGGACGGCTCGCTGCCGATCGAGGACCTGCGCGAACTGATCGGCAGCAACGAGCTGCCCGACGCCGAGGACGGCGACTACTACACGCTGGCCGGCATGTGCATCCACTACTTCGGCCGCATCCCGCACGCGGGCGAATACTTCGACTGGGCCGGCTGGCGCTTCGAGGTGGTCGACCTGGATGGCGCACGCGTGGACAAGCTGCTGCTGCGCACCCTGTCTGACGAGCAGGCCGATGAGCTCACCGCCTGAGTCAAACCAGGCGCCGCACGACGAATCGGGCGAGCCGCGCCCGATCTACCGCAACGAGGGCATCCGTACCTTGCTGGCGATGTTCGCCTCCGGCGACCCGGCCGAGCACATGCCGCTCGGGCAGATCCTCAAAGACCTGCAGCAGAGCGCTTTCGGCGTATTCCTGTTCGTGGCCATCCTGCCCTCCTTCATTCCGATTCCGGGCATGGGCGGCGCGGTCAGCGGGCCGCTGGTGGTGTTGATCGGGCTGCAGATGCTGTTCTGCCGGCGCAAGCCCTGGCTGCCGGGCTTCATTGCCCGCCGCGGCCCCAAACGCGGGACCATGCAGAAGTTCCTGCGCCGTATTGATCGGCCATTGCGTCGACTGGACCGCATGCTCTCGCCGCGCATGCCGTCGCTGCTGGTTCCTCTGCCCGCGCATGCGTTCAGCGGCCTGCTGCTGGTGCTGTTGGGGGTGATGCTCTCGCTGCCAATCCCGTTCACCAACTTCCTGTTCGGCTTCCAGCTGCTGCTGTTCGCTCTGGCACTGCTGGAGCGCGATGGCGCGCTGATGCTGTTCAACTGGGTTGCCGCGCTGGTGGCGATCGCCTTCTTCGGCTTCAGTTCCGGGCAACTGGTGGGGTATACGGTGGAGCTGTTCCAGCGCTGGTTCTGAGTGATGGCCGCTGCGCTCGCCGGGCATGGCCCGGCGCTACCCTCCACGCGACATGATCATCCACGCTTGGCGTGGATCTACTGGATCATGGCGAAGCAGTAGATCCACGCCATGCGTGGATGAAACCTTCACCGCAGGTCAATGAACCCGTTGTCGCCCAGCTGCGCGGGCTCGTCCTGCACCGCCGACAGCACGAAGCTCAGCGCCTTGCCCAGCAGCGTGCCGGGGCCATCCCAGTATTCCGCCGAATCGGCGCGCACGTGGATCAGTCGCAGGTTCGGATCATCCTTGCCGCCCGGGAAGAACAGCTTCATCGGCGGCGACCACAATTCCTCGATCTTCGCGCGGTCGTCGACGATGCGCGCACGCCCCGCCACCGATACGTAAGTGTTCTTCGAAGGCGAGGCATAAGCCACGTTGACCCGCGGGTTGAGCGCGATCTCGGCCACCTTCGGGCTGTCGGCAGCGGTGGCGAACCAGAGGTCGCCATCGAAGGCGACCTGCTGGGTGCCCAGCGGGCGGCTGTACAGGCGGCCGTCGACGCCGACGGTGGTGAACATCGCCACCTCCACGTCCTTGATCAGTTCGGCCAGCTGGGCAATGTGTTCGGCGCGGGAATCGGCCATGGTTGGGGGCTCCGGTTGCAAGAGCCCCCATCAGACCCGGCGCGGCTGCAATGCGCCGTGATGCCGATGTTCAGCCCGCGTGGCGGGCGTGCCAGGCCTGCATGGCCAGCTCGAACGAGCGCAGGCGCGCGCGGTGGTCGTACAGGTTGGCGGTCAGCATCAGTTCGTCGGGCTTGTGGCGGTCGACGAAGGCGGCGATGCCCTCGGCCACCTGCCGCGGATCACCCAGCACGGTGCAGGCCAGCGCGCGCTCCACGCCCAGCTTCTCGTGCGGTTCCCAGAAGGTCTCGATGTCGTCGACCGGCGCCGGAATCCGGCCCGGGCGACCGCGACGCAGGTTGACGAAGCTCTGCTGCTGGCTGGTGAACAACCGGCGCGATTCGGCTTCGCTGTCACTGGCGACGACATTCAGCGCCAGCATCGCGTGCGGCTGCTTGAGCGTGGCCGAGGGGCGGAATTCGCGGCGATAGACGGCCAGCGCTTCATCCATCGAATCGGGCGCGAAGTGCGAGGCGAACGCATACGGCAGACCCATCGAGGCAGCCATGCGCGCACCGAACAGGCTGGAACCGAGTATCCAGGTCGGCACCCGCAGGCCACCACCGGGCACGGCCTGCACGGCCTGGCCGGGCTGCACCGGTTCGAAGTAATGCAGCAGCTCGCGCACGTCCTGCGGGAACTGGTCGGCGCTGTCGAAGTAGCGGCGCAGCGCGCGCGCCGTGGGCTGGTCGGTGCCGGGCGCGCGGCCCAGGCCGAGATCGATGCGGTCGGGGTACAGCGACGCCAGCGTGCCGAACTGCTCGGCCACCTGCAGCGGCGCGTGGTTGGGCAGCATGATGCCGCCGGAGCCGACGCGGATGCGCTTGGTGCCGCCGGCCACGTGGCCGATCAGCACGGCGGTGGCCGCGCTGGCGATGCCGGGCATGTTGTGGTGTTCGGCCAGCCAGTAGCGGCGGTAGCCCAGCGCATCGGCGTGCTGGGCCAGTTCCAGCATGTTGGCGAAGGCGGCGGTGGTATCGCTGCCCTCGCAGACCGGGGCCAGGTCGAGGATCGACAACGGGATCATCAGGCGTACTCCGTCACAAGATGTCCCCTTGCATGGGGTCGGGACGGGGCCACCGCCAGTGACGGTGGCAGGATGCTGATTCCTGCGGGGCGGGTGTAG
>NZ_QETL01000158.1:0-5835 GCF_003105135.1 Stenotrophomonas sp. SPM
GAGCTTGCTCGACTGCAGCTTGTCGCCGGGCATGGCCCGGCGCTACCTCACGGCTTGGCCGGGGTTTCGGCCGGCTTCGGTTCGGGCTTCGGCTCTGCCTTCGCATCGGGCTTCGCATCGGGCTTCGGCACCGGTTTGGCGGCCGCGGCTTTCGTCGCCTTCTCCGCCTCGGCCTTGGCCGCTTCCGCCTTCAATCGCGTGGTCACCGAACCGGGGTTCTTCAGTTCGGCCAGAGCGTCATTGATCGGCGCATCGCCCGGCAGCACCGCACCGGCGCGGTAGCCCTCGGTACCTTCGTCGTCACCGCGCAGGTGGCCCGGCAGGGTCGCCTCGCTGTAATCGCTCAGGCTGGCCGGCAGTGCATCTTCTTCCGGCGTCGGCGCCGGCTTCAGTTCCACGTCGGGCACGATGCCGGTGGCCTGGATCGACTTGCCACTGGGCGTGTAATAGCGCGCGGTGGTCAGCTTGACCGAATCGCCGTTGTCCAGCGGCAGCACGGTCTGCACCGAGCCCTTGCCGAAGGTCCGGCTGCCGACCACGCGCGCACGCTTGTTGTCGCGCAGCGCACCGGCCAGCACTTCGGACGCACTGGCCGAACCCGCGTCGGCCAGCACCACCACCGGCGCGCCCTTCAGCAGGTCACCCGGCGTCGCATCGAAGCGTGCATCGCTGATGCTGATGCGGCCGCGGGTGCTGACGATGTTGCCCTTGTCGAGCAGGTCATCGGCCACCTGCACGGCGGCGGTCAGCAGCCCACCCGGGTTGCTGCGCAGGTCCAGCACCAGGCCCTTGAGCTGGCCACCGGCCTGCTTCTGCAGCTGCTGCACGTGCTTCTGGAAATCAGAACCGGTATCGGCCTGGAACGTGCTCAGGCGGATGTAGCCGTAGCCCGGTTCGAGCATGCGGCTCCTTACGCTGGTCACGCGGATGGTCTGCCGGGTCAGGCTGACATCGAACGGCTTGGGCCTGCCGTCGCGCACGATGGTCAGGACCACCTTGCTGCCGGCCGGGCCACGCAGCGGTTCGCTGGCATCGATGGCGCTGATCGGCTTGCCGTCGATGGCGATGATCAGGTCACCGGCGAGGATGCCGGCCTTGGCCGCCGGCGTGTCGTCGATCGGCGAGATGACCTTCATGCTGGCGTTGTCGGGCTGCTGCTGCAGCTCCACGCCGATGCCTTCGTAGGCACCGTTGGCCTGCTCGTCGAAGGCCTCGGCATCTTCCTTGTTGAAGTAGGTGCTGTGCGGATCGAGATCCAGCAGCAGGCCGCGCACGGCCGACTGCATCAGCTTATTGTCATCGACCGGATCGACATAGGCCGCGCGGACCGCGTTGTAGACCGAGACGAAACGACGGATGTCTTCCAGCGGCACCTTCGAGGTCACCGCCTCCTCGTTGCTCGCTGCCTGGCCGGAGGTATCGGTGGCGGCCGGCGCAGTCTGCTGCGCCCAGGACAGCGCTGGCATCAGGGCCAGCAAGAGGGTGGCGGTACGGGCTGCGCGCATGGATCACTCCTGTCGACGGTGGCATCGTGCCCAAGGCACATGCCCCGATTATGCGCGAAGCGTGGCTAAATTCCCGTTGAATCCGGCCAGGTCGCAGCAGCGTCGATTCAGCGCCGCTGCAGCCAGCTGTCCGGGTTGACCGGTTGCCCGCCGCGGCGCAGCTCGAAGTACAGCGCGGTCACGCCCTGGCCACCGGAATTGCCGACCTTGGCCACGGCGTCGCCACGGCTCACGCGCGCGCCGGCATCCTTCAGCAGGGTGTCGTTGTGTGCGTACAGGCTCATGTAGCCATTGCCGTGGTCGACGATCAGGATCATCCCGTAGCCGGTCATCCAGTCGGAGAACACCACGGTGCCATCGGCCACGGCGGTGACGGTGCTGCCGGCCGGCGCGCCGATCAGCACGCCGCTGCTGGTGCGCCCGTCGGGCAGCTTTGCGCCATAGCGGGCCAGCAGGTTGCCCGACAGCGGCCAGCCCAGCCCGCCCACCTTCGGCGCAGGCGCGGAGGCCACGGCCGGCGGGACCTTGGTTGGCGGCGGCGGACGGCCCTCGGCCTTGGCCTGGCGTGCGGCCTTTTCGGCAGCGGCCTTTTCGGCGGCAGCCTTGCGCGCGGCGGCACGGCGTTCGGCCTCGGCGCGGGCGGCGGCCGCACGCAGGTTGGCCAGCAGCGTTTCCAGCGCCTTGGCATCCTGGCCGAGCGCCTGTTCCTTCTCGCGGCGGTCCTTGAAGCGTTCTTCCAGCGAGGCCACGGTCTGCGCACGATCACGGCGAGCGGCGGCTAGCGAGGCGGCCTGCTGCTTCTGGTCGCGCTGTGCGCCCAGCAGGGTCTGTTTGCGCTCGGCAATCTGCGCCTGCAGCGTCTCCAGTTCCTTCAGGTCGCCGGTGAGGGTGGCGATGCGCTGGGCGCGCTCGCGCTGCAGGTAGCGGTGGTACGCCAGGGCACGGTTGGCATCGGCCACCGTGTCCTGCGACAGCAGCAGCTTCAGCGGGGCATGGTTGCCCAGCTGGTAGGCCGCGCGCAGCAGCCCGGCCAGCTCGCGGTTCTGCTGGGCCAGGTTGGCCTGCAGAGTGGCGCGGCGCTGTTCGGCTTCGGCCAGGGCCTGGCTCTGCTCGCGCAGCGCGGTTTCGGTCTGGGCCAGTGCCCGGCCGCTGCGGGCGACCTTTTCGTCGGCATCGCGCAGCTGCCGTGAGGCCTGCCCGCGCTGGCCCTCGATCTGCCGGCGCTCCTGCGCCACGCCCTTCAATTCGGTGCGCAGCTTCTGCAGCTTGCGCTCGGCCTCGCGGGTGGAGGCGGTCTGCGCGCTGGCCGGTAGGGGAGCGGCCAGTGCCAATGCCAGCCCCAGCAACAGGCAACGCCCGGCGCGGGCAGCGGCGGCGTGATGTCGGCGTGAGGGGAAGACGTTGTTGCGCAAGGGCTTTCCAGTGACTTCAGGCAGTTGCAGGGGGTGCCGGGGAATGGTGACATCAACGCACGCGGCCTGCCAGCCGCACAACAACGAGGTCCCCCATGAAAACGCTCTCCATTCCGCTGCTGTTGGGCGCACTGCTGGTCGCCGGCCCACTCGGCGCGCAGGACAACATCAGCAAGGTCAACGGCAGCATCAGCGCCGACCCGGGCCAGCGCTACGGCAAGCTGGACACCGTCAACGGCGGCATCCGCGTCGGTGACGGCGTGGAAACCGGAAGCATCGACACCGTCAACGGCGGCGTCACCGTGGCCGACCGCGCCCGCACCGGCAGCATCGAGACGGTCAACGGCAGCGTGCGCCTGGGCCGTGAAGTCATCGCCCAGGGCGATGTCAGCACGGTCAACGGCAGCATCTTCAGCGACCACGGCAGCCAGATCGAAGGCGGCGTGGAAACGGTCAACGGTGGCATCGGCCTGGTCAACAGCCGCGTGCGCAAGGACGTGGAAACGGTCAACGGTGACATCACCGTGGGCATCGGCTCGCAGGTCGGTGGCGGCCTGCGCGTGCGCAAGCCCAACTTCAGCGTTTCGCTCACGGCCAGCCGCAAGCCGCGCGTGATCATCGGCCCCAACGCCGTGGTCGAAGGCCCGCTGCTGTTCGAACGCGAGGTGGTGCTGTACGTGCACCGCACCGCACGCGTCGGGCCGGTCACCGGTGCCGAGCCGATCCCGTTCGACACAGATACCGCGCCGGCGGACTGAGTCCCCGGCGCTGCAGTACGGGGAATGCTCCCCTTCACCGGCCGCGCCCGGCGTGGCCATCCCTCGTGTATCCAGGAAACGACGATGCCCCGCAAACTCCTCCTGTGCCTGGCCGCCGCGGCCGCGCTCAGCGCCTGCAAAGGCGAAGACACTTCCACGCCGGCGCCTGCCGCCAGCCCCGATGCTGCGGCCACGCCAGCAGCCCACACTTTCTCGCCCAGCATCAACGCCGCCGACTTCAGCGAGATGGTCAAGACGCTGGCTTCGGACGAATTCGAAGGCCGCGCCCCGGGCAGCAAGGGCGAAGAACTGACGGTCAACTACATCCGCGACCAGATGCAGCGCATCGGCCTGCAGCCGGGCAACGGTGACAGCTGGTTCCAGGACGTGCCGATGACCGAGACCACGGCCGACGAATCGACCGTGCTGAAGATCACCCAGGGTGGCAAGACCACCGAGCTGAAGTTCGGCACCGACATGGTGGTGGGCACCCGTACCGGCGAGGCCGAAGTGAAGGTCGATGCCAGTGACCTGGTGTTCGTCGGCTATGGCGTGGATGCGCCGGAGCAGAAGTGGAACGACTACGCCGGCCAGGACTGGAAGGGCAAGACGGTCGTGATGTTCGTCAACGACCCGGGCTTCCATGTCGGCGACGAGAAGCTGTTCGACGGTAAGCGCATGACCTATTACGGGCGCTGGACCTACAAGTTCGAGGAAGCCGCCCGCAAGGGTGCCGCCGCCGCGCTGATCGTGCACGACACCGCCGGTGCTTCCTATGGCTGGGACGTGGTGAAGAACTCCTGGGCTGGCCCACAGTACGACCTGCCGGCCAAGGATGATCCGGAAGCGCGCATCCCGGTGCAGGGCTGGCTGAGTGCGGACGCCGCCAAGGCGCTGTTTGCCGGGGCCGGCCTGGATCTGGCGCAGGCCTACAAGGACGCCAGCAAGCGCGGCTTCAAGCCGGTGCCGCTGAAGGCCACCGCCGCGGTCGACCTGAAGAGCCAAATCGCGCAGAAGCAGTCGCGCAACGTGGTCGGCGTGCTGCCGGGCAGCAAGCGTGCTGATGAGGCCGTGCTGTACATGGCCCACTGGGACCACCTGGGCAAGCATGAGGGCGAGGAAGGCGACAACATCTACAACGGTGCTGTCGACAACGCGACCGGCGTGGCCGGCATCCTCGAAGTGGCCGAAGCCATGGCCCACCAGGATCCGAAGCCGGAGCGTTCGGTGGTATTCCTGGCCGTGACCCTGGAAGAGTCCGGCCTGCTGGGTTCCAAGTACTACGTTGCCCACCCGACCTTCCCGCTGGACAAGATTGCCGGCGTGATCAACATCGACGCAATGTCGGTGGCCGGCCGTGCCAAGGACGTGACGGTGACCGGTTTCGGCAGTTCCGAGCTGGAGGACATCCTCAAGCCGCTGGCTGCCGCCCAAGACCGCACCCTGCACGGCGAGACCTCGGTGCAGAGCGGTTTCTACTTCCGTTCGGACCACTTCAACTTCGCCAAGGCCGGCGTGCCGGCGCTGTATGCCGACGGTGGCGAGGACCTGCGCGACGGTGGCGTCGACGCGGGCCGCAAGGCCGCGACCGATTACGGTAACAACCGCTATCACGGGCCGAAGGATGAGTTCGATGCCTCCACCTGGAAGCTGGATGGCACCGTGGAAGACCTGGAGCTGATGTACGGCGTGGGCAAGGAACTGGCAGGCGGCGATCGCTGGCCGAACTGGTACGAAGGCAATCCCTTCAAGGCTGCCCGCGACGAGATGATGAAGAACAAGGCCGCGGCCCCGTAGCGTCGAGCTTGCTCGACTGAATAGTGTTGAGGTCCAGGCGGCGCCCCACGGGGCGTCGCTTTTTTTTGTGGGCGGTGGGGCGGTCCATCCACGCATGGCGTGGATCTACCGGTTCGCCGTATCCACGCATGGCATGGATCTACCGGGTTCGCCGTTGGAAGCTGCCAACCTTGGTTGGCAGCGCGCAACGCGCGGCAAGGCGCGTAGCGTGTTTATCTGCGCGCAAAGAAAAACCCCGCTGCGTGAGCAGCGGGGTTTTGGGTGTAAACCCTGGCGATGACCTACTCTCGCATGGCTTGAGCCACACTACCATCGGCGCAGCTGCGTTTCACTTCCGAGTTCGGGATGGGATCGGGTGGTTCC
>NZ_QETL01000159.1:0-5698 GCF_003105135.1 Stenotrophomonas sp. SPM
GCAGGGGTGTGAGCCGCATGGATGCGGCGACCAAGCCCCCATGGACGGGTTTACGGCGTCCCCTGCCACCGGACCCAGCCCGCCATCCCACGGAAAGCCAGCTTTTGAAGTTGACGTTGCCGTGGCTTGCGGGTGCAGGGCTGCAAGCCCTGCCGACAACCATCACCCCAACACCCACATCCATGCCGGCAGCGTGACCAGCGACAGCACGATTCCATACCCCACCAGCGCGGCCGCCAACCGCGGCGCCAGCCGATGCGAGATCGCCAGCGCGGCCGCAGTGATCATCGTCGGCATCGCAGACTCAAGAACGTTGGCCTTCAACATCAGCCCCTGCATGCCCAGCGCCCACGACAGCGGCAACGCCAGCGCCGGCAGCACCAGCAGCTTCAGCAACAGGCCCACCGCCAGCGGGCGCAGTTCTTCGCGGCGCAGGCGCAGCTGGATCGACAGCCCTACCGCCAGCATCACCAGCGGCAGCATCACGTCGGCCAACTGCTTCAATGCGGTGCCAATCCAAGACGGCGGCTGCGCCGGCATCAGCAGCAGCGCGAACAGCAGCGCCCACAGCGGCGGGAAGCGGCCGATGCGGCCCAGCACCTGCACCGCCGTCGGCGGGCGGTCGCCGCTGTAACGCGCCAGCACCAGCAGGCCGAAGGTGGACAGCAGCAGGAAGGTGCCGAACTGGTCGTAGACCACCGCATAGGGCAAGGCCGCATCGCCCAGCAACGCGCGCACCATCGGGTAGCCGATGAAGCTGGAATTGGCCAGGGCCACGCAGATCAGCAGCACCGCGTGCACGTCGCGGGCGAAGCCGAACACGCGGGTGGCCAGGCTGACCAGAGCCCAGGTGGCCAGCATCAGCAGCCACGGCGTGGCCATCAGCCCCAGCAGGCTGGCATCCAGCTGCAGGCGCGGCACGTAGGTCAGCACCGCCGCGGGCAGGCAGACGTACAGCACCACTTTGTTGAGCGTCTCGGCGGCGTTGTCCGGCAACGCGCGCAGGCGGGCAAACAGCATGCCCAGCCCGAGCATGGCCAGGATCAGGGCGAACGCATCGAAGGCCATGGGCGGCTCCCCCTCAGGCACATGCCTGCGACGCGTTTGATTGTGCGATGCAGCACCGCAGGCGGCAAGCGCCTGCGGTCATGCGTCACGGCCAGGCCGGCGGCGCCGAGGCCCAGGCCTGCTGCACTTCCGCCAGGCTGGCGCGCTCGTCATCGCGCCAGGCCGGCAGCAGCTCCGGGTAACGGCTGCTGTCGTTCCACTGGGTCGGCTCGGTACGCACGGCGGCGGCGTACCACTTCACCGCTTCCTGCTGCTGGCCGGCCCGCCACAACGCCAGCGCGTAGGTGGGCGGAATCCACGCGGCATTGCTGCGCAGGTTGTTGGCCACCGACTGCCACTGTTCCAGCGCGGCCAGCGCCTGGCCCTGCCGCAGCAAGTCCCAGCCGTAGTTCCAGCGCACGCTGCGGCCCAGGCTGCTCTGCACGGGCGCCTCGGCCAGTGCCTCGCGATAGAGCTTTTCGCCCACTTCCGCGCGTCCCTGTGCGATGGCCACCGATGCCAGCTGCACCGTGGCTTCCAGCGTCTTGCGGCCCCGCTCGCGCTGCTTCAGCAGCTGTGCGACCAGGTCCTCGCCGGCGCCGCTCACCACGATGATCGGCGCGGCGGCAGCATCATTGTCGAAATAGAATTCCTGCGGTGCCGGCAATGCCGGTGCCGCCCATGCGGCGGCCGCGCTCGAGACCAGCAGCACGCCGGCCAGGAACTGTCCTGCAACTGACATCAAATTTCCCCCGGGTTGAAACACCAACCTCCCCTCTCCCCCCGATCCTAACCCCAGCAAGGCCGCCGATGCGAGTGCCGGACCTTCCGGGCCCCACTGTTACAATTCGCGCCTTTCCCGCCGCGTGCCCGCACGCGGCCGGTGCCAGCCGATCCCACCGGGCCAGCCATGACCAGTACCGCGCAACTCACTTCGCCCTCTTCCGCCGACCTGATCGACCGTGATTACACGCTCGACCACAAGTACACCCGCAACGAGGGGCGGATCTACCTGAGTGGTGTGCAGGCACTGGTCCGGCTGCCGCTGATGCAGCGCCTGCGCGATGCGCACGAAGGCATCGACAGCGCCGGTTTCGTCAGTGGCTACCGCGGCAGCCCGCTGGGTGGCTTCGACCTGGAACTGTGGCGTGCGCGCAAGCACCTGGAAGCAGCCAAGGTGAAGTTCACCCCCGGCCTCAACGAGGACCTGGGCGCCACCATGGTCTGGGGCACGCAGCAGACCAACCTGTTCCCCGGTGCCAACGTGCAGGGCGTGTTCGGCATGTGGTACGGAAAGGGCCCGGGTGTGGACCGCTGCGGCGACGTGTTCAAGCACGCCAATGCGGCCGGCACCTCGCGCCATGGCGGTGTGCTGGCCTTGGCCGCCGATGACCACGCCTGCCGCAGCTCGACCCTGCCGCATGGCAGCGAAGACGAATTCGTCAGCGCGATGATGCCGGTGCTGAACCCGGCCGGCGTGCAGGACATCCTCGACATGGGCCTGCTGGGCTGGGCGATGAGCCGCTACACCGGGCGCTGGGTCGGCTTCAAGACCATCGCCGAGACGGTGGAATCGTCGGCGTCGGTCGAGGTCGACCCGCTGGCCCGGCGCATCGTGCTGCCGGAAGATTTCGACATGCCCAGCGGCGGCCTCAACATCCGCTGGCCGGACCCGCCGCTGGACCAGGAAATGCGCCTGCACCGCTATGCGGTCAACGCCGCGCAGGCCTTCGCCCGCGCCAACGGCATCGACAAGGTGGTGATGGATGCGCCGCGCGCGCGGCTGGGCATCGTCACCACCGGCAAGAGCTACCTGGACGTGTTGCAGGCGCTGGAATACCTGGGCCTGGACGAAGCCGCGTGCGCCGACATCGGCATCCGCGTGTACAAGGTCGGCATGACCTGGCCGCTGGAGCCGGAAGGCATCGCGCGCTTCGCGCAGGGTCTGGAAGACATCATCGTGGTGGAGGAGAAGCGTGCCTTCATCGAGCGCCAGATGAAGGAGCAGTTCTTCAACTGGCCGGTCAGCTGGGGCCAGCGTCCGTCCATCGTCGGCAAGTACGACGAGAGCGGCGAATGGATCCTGCCGTCCACCGGCGAACTGACCCCGGCCACCATCGCCGGCGTGATCGGCCGCCGCATCCAGAAGTTCTTCAACAACGAATCGATCGAACAGCGCCTGCAGTGGATGCAGGAGAAGGAAGCCGAGCTTGCGCTGCCGCGCGCCAGCTTCCCGCGCGTGCCGCACTACTGCTCCGGCTGCCCGCACAACACTTCCACCCAGGTGCCGGAAGGCTCGCGTGCACTGGCCGGCATCGGTTGCCATTACATGGTGACCTGGATGGACCGCAGCACCGACACCTTCACCCACATGGGCGGCGAAGGCGTGACCTGGGCCGGGCAGGCGCCGTTCACCGACACCCCGCACGTATTCCAGAACCTGGGCGACGGCACCTATTTCCACAGCGGCTCGCTGGCGATCCGTCAGGCGGTCGCGGCCGGCGTCAACATCACCTACAAGATCCTCTACAACGATGCGGTGGCGATGACCGGCGGCCAGCCGGTGGACGGCCCGCTGAGCGTGCCCGACATCGCCAGGCAGATGCGCGCCGAAGGCATCCACACCATCGTGGTGCTGTCGGACAACATCGGCAAGTGGACCGGCCAGCGCGAACATTTCCCCAGCGACGTCGAGTTCCACGACCGCAGCGAACTGGACGCCGTGCAGAAGCGCCTGCGCGAAGTGAAGGGTGTTTCGATCCTGATCTACGAACAGACCTGCGCCACCGAGAAGCGTCGCCGCCGCAAGCGCGGCAAGCTGGAAGACCCGCAGAAGCGCGTGCTGATCAATTCGCTGGTCTGCGAAGGCTGCGGCGACTGCGGCAAGAAGAGCTTCTGCGTGTCGGTGCTGCCGAAGGAAACCGAATTCGGGCGCAAGCGCGAGATCGACCAGTCCAACTGCAACAAGGACTACTCCTGCGTGAATGGTTTCTGCCCGAGCTTCGTCACCGTGCACGGTGGCCAGCCGCGCAAGGGCAGCAAGCGCGATGCCTCCACGCTGCTGGACAACCTGCCGGCGCCGACCATCCGCGGCACGCTGGAACAGCCCTGGAACATCCTGATCACCGGCGTCGGCGGTACCGGCGTGGTGACCATCGGCGCCCTGCTGGGCATGGCCGGCCACCTGGAGGGCAAGGGCGCAAGCGTGCTCGACCAGACCGGCCTGGCGCAGAAGGGTGGCGCGGTGACCACGCATATCCGCATCGCCCGTCGCCCGGACGACATCCACGCCGTGCGCATCGCCGCCGGTGAGGCCGACCTGGTGCTGGGCTGCGACATGGTGGTGGTGAACGATTACTGGGCGCTGTCGAAGGTCCGCGCCGGCCGTTCGCAGGTCGTGCTCAACACCTACGAAGCGATGCCGGGTACCTTCACCACCCGCCCGGACATGCAGTTCCCGGCCGCCGACATCGTGGCCGGCGTGCGCGTGGCGCTGGGCGGCCAGGAGCCGCTGCAGCTCGACGCCACCCAGCTGGCCACCGCGCTGCTGGGCGATGCCATCGCCGCCAACCTGTTCATCCTGGGCTACGCGTGGCAGCACGGCCTGGTGCCGCTGTCGTTCGACTCGCTGATGCGTGCCATCGAACTGAACGGCGCCGCCGTGGCCATGAACCAGCAGGCCTTTGCCTGGGGCCGCCTGGCCGTGGTCGACCCGCAGGCCGTGCAGCAGGCGGCCGGTCTGGTGCGCAATCGCCATACCGACACCGAATCGACCCCGGGCCCGCTGCACCCGCTGCCGCCGGGCGAGTGGGAAGGCAACGAATGGGGCGCCACCACCGCACCGCGCAACACCGCCGACGAACGCGAACTGCGCGGCCTGCCCTCGCATGGTGGCGAGGTGGCCTTCCTGCCGCTGGACGACGCGCGCCTGTCGCGTTCGCTGGACGAAATGATCGAGCGCCGCGCTGCGTTCCTGGTCGAGTACCAGGACGCCGCCTACGCCAACCGCTACCGCAGCCTGGTCGAGCGCGTGCGTGCGGCCGAAGCCGAGCGCATCGGCGGCTCCACCGCACTGACCGAGACCGTGGCCCGCTACCTGTTCAAGCTGATGGCCTACAAGGACGAGTACGAAGTGGCCCGCCTGTACACCAGCGGCGATTTCCAGCGCCGCCTGCAGCAGCAGTTCGAGGGCGACTACCAGCTGCGCTTCCACCTGGCGCCGCCGCTGTTCGCGAAGAAGGACGAGCAGGGCCGCCTGTTGAAGAAGGAATACGGCCCGTGGATGTTCAAGGCCTTCGGCCTGCTGGCCAAGCTGAAGTTCCTGCGCGGCGGCCGCCTGGATGTGTTCGGCCGTACCGAAGAGCGGCGCATGGAGCGCCAGCTGATCGCCGACTACGAAGCCACCGTGCTGCAGCTGCTGGAAGGCCTGGAAGACGGCCGCCTGGCCCTGGCCGTGGAAATCGCCAGCGTGCCCGAGCACATCCGCGGCTTCGGCCACGTCAAGGAAGCGCACTACGAGCAGGCCAAGGCGCGCGAGGCTGCCCTGCTGGCGCAGTGGCGTAACCCGAAGGCGCTGCACATCGTGCAGGTGGCTTGAAGGTCGCTGAAGCGGTAGTGCCGGCCGCTGGCCGGCATCCCTCCAGGCAATTGG
>NZ_QETL01000160.1:0-5582 GCF_003105135.1 Stenotrophomonas sp. SPM
AGCCGGCCTGCCGAGCCCGCTGCAGAGGCCGTCTTCGCACCGCCAGCGCCTGCTGCCCCCGCACCCGCCGCAGCGCCGCCAGCGCCGGCCGCCTACTCGGCGCCGGCCCCGGCTGCAATGGAAATGGATTCGATCCAGGGCGCAGCTGCGGCCAGCGCCGACGCGGTTCGCAGCCAGCGCCGTACGGCACCGGCGGCATCCAAGACCAATGCCACCGCACCGTCCAGTGCACCGGGGGTGATGCTGCGCCGGTCCAGCGATGCCGCGCTCAGTGCCACGGCAGTGAACGCCGAAGTAGCCGCCGACGCCTCGCTGCCGCGCCGACAGTGGCTGCAGAAGATCCGCCAGCGCCGCGACAACGGCCAGCGCGACCTGGCCCGTGCCAGCCTGGAGCGCTACCTGCAGCTGTATCCCGAAGCGCGCCTGCCCAAGGACCTGCGCCCGCTGCTGGACGACTGAGGCAGGCCCGCGCCGACCCCGTAGAATGGTGGGAATGCCCGATACCCTCGCCCAGCCCGTCAGCCATACGCTGGACATCAAGCACAGCCGCTTCACCGCCCACGCCGCGCCCATCGACAGCGGCGCGGGGGCACTGGCGTTCCTGCAGCAGGTGGCCGTGGCCGATGCCACCCACAACTGCTGGGCCTACCGGCACGGCCAGGATTACCGTTCCAGCGATGATGGCGAGCCCGCAGGCACCGCCGGCCGGCCGATCCTGGCGGCCATCGATGGCCAGGGCTTCGACCGCGTGGTGGTGGTGGTGACCCGCTGGTATGGCGGCATCAAGCTGGGTGCCGGCGGCCTCGTGCGCGCCTACGGTGGCACCGCCGCCGAGTGCCTGCGCACCGCGCCACGCCTGCCGCTGGTGGCGATGGCGCGCCTGCAGCTGCTGGCCGGCTTCGAGGATCTGGGCACCCTGCACGCCGCCCTGCCCGCCTTCGCCGCAGAAAAGCGCGATGAACAGTTCGATGCCAACGGTGTGCGCCTGCGGGTGGAATTGCCTGCCGACCAGGTCGACGCATTGAAAATCCGCCTGCGCGACGCCACCCGTGACCGTATCCGCATAGAAGATGACGACCAGGATGACTGACAAGGACGAGACGTCCGCTTCAACCCCGCCGCTGCGTCGCCTGGGCAGCCTGCGTACGCTGTGGCCGTTCGTGCGCCGCCACAGCGGGTTGTTCACCGCCTGGCTGCTGGCCCTGGCGGTCTCCTCGGCGGCCACGCTGAGCCTGCCGCCGGCGGTCAAGCAGATGATCGACCACGGCTTCAGCAGCGGCGGCCAGATCAACCGCGCGTTCGCCCTGCTGATGCTGGTGGCGGTGGTGATGGCGCTGGGCACGGCCGCGCGCTTCTACTTCGTGTCGCTGCTGGGCGAAAAGGTCGTCGCCGACCTGCGCAGCCAGCTGTACGCACACCTGATCCAGCTCGGCGCCGGCTTCCATGACCGCAGCCGCAGTGGCGAACTGGTTTCGCGCCTGACCGCCGATACCGAACTGCTGCGCAGCGTGGTCGGCTCGACCATGTCGGTGGCCCTGCGCAGCAGCGTGACCGTAGTCGGCAGCCTGGCCATGCTGTTCGTCACCAGCCCGCGGCTGGCGGCGTGGTCGCTGCTGGGCATCCCGCTGGCGGTGCTGCCGATCATCATCGGCGCGCGCAAGCTGCGCGTGGTCGCGCGCAACAGCCAGGACCGCATCGCCGATGCCAACAGCCTGGCCAGCGAGACCCTGGGTGCGGTGCGCACCGTGCAGGCACATGCCCGCGAGCCTTACGAGCGCGGTCGCTTCGACCACGCGCTCGGCGATGCCATCACTGCCGCGCGCCGTCGCATCGGCGCGCAGTCGCTGGTCACCGCCAGCGCCATCCTGCTGGTGTTCGGCGCCATCGTCGGCGTGCTCTGGCTGGGTGCGCACGATGTCATCGATGGCCGCCTGAGTGCCGGCACCCTCGGCCAGTTCGTGCTGTACGCACTGATCGGCGGCGGCTCGGTGGGCGCGCTGGCCGAAGTCTGGAACGAACTGCAGCGCGCGGCCGGCGGCATGGGCCGCATCGGTGAGCTGCTGCAGGAAGACATCGAGATCCGTGCACCCGCACAGCCGCATGCGCTGCCGCAACCGCTGCAGGGGCAGATCCAGTTCGACGACGTGGTGTTCCACTACCCGCAGCGGCCGGACCAGCCGGCGCTGGACCACTTCAGCCTGAACGTGCGTCCCGGCGAGACCGTGGCCCTGGTCGGCCCGTCCGGTGCCGGCAAGAGCACGGTGCTGTCGCTGCTGCTGCGCTTCCATGATCCGGCCAGCGGCCGCATCTGCGTGGACGGCCACGACGTGCGCGAAGTCGATCCGGCCGACCTGCGTGCGCAGCTTGCGCTGGTGCCGCAGCAGCCGACCCTGTTCGCCACCAGTGCGCGCGACAACATCCGCTACGGCCGCCTGCAGGCCAGCGATGCCGAGGTGGAAGCCGCGGCGCGTGCTGCCGAAGCCGACGGCTTCCTGCGCGCCCTGCCGCAGGGCTACGACAGCGAGCTGGGCGAGCGTGGTGCGCGCCTGTCTGGCGGCCAGCAGCAGCGCGTGGCGATCGCCCGCGCCCTGCTGAAGGATTCGCCCATCCTGCTGCTGGACGAGGCCACCAGCGCACTGGATGCGCAGAGTGAGCACAGCGTGCAGCAGGCGCTGGAACGGCTGATGGCCGGGCGCACCACCGTGGTGATCGCCCATCGCCTGGCGACCGTACTCAAGGCCGACCGCATCGTGGTGATGGACCAGGGCCGCATTGTCGCCGAGGGCACCCATGCGCAGCTGCTGGCTGAAGGTGGACTGTATGCGGAGCTGGCGCGATTGCAGTTCGTCGATTGATTGACGGCCGGCTAACACCGGCCGGCCCAAGCTGGCGGCGAAACCGAAGGATCCGCTGAAGGAGGTGCACGATGTCGTTCCGTCAGTTCCCTGCAGTCGACGCCAATGGCGAAAGCCACATCATCATCGAGTTCAAGCCCGATGCCAGCGGTAGCGGCCAGAAGGTGGAGACCAGCCCGCGCTATGAACTGGATGACGGTCGCCACCTAGTCCGCAATGGCCGCGAGTTCACCACCAGTGGCGGCGAGCTGCGGTTGACGATCTGAGGTTCGCCGGGCATGGCCCGGCGCAACCGGATTTCGCGCTGACCCGCTCTGGTAGGTGTCGACCCTGGTCGACACGGTTCGCCCGCCCGCCATGGCCCGGCGCAACCGAAATTGACGTGGTCAATTTTTCACCAATCATCTTGACAGCCTTGCCTGCCAAGGGCTGCGCGCGGTTATCCACACGTTTGCTCAGAAATCATCCACACCGCCTGTGGATGACTAGGCCTGCCCCAGCACCCGGCCGATGCCGCTGGCATCGACGGCCACCGCCGCCCCCGCGATGGCCAGCGGATCGCTGCCCGCCACGAAACCGATACGGAAATGCACCTCGCCGCCCGGTGTACGCGAGGAGTGGATCGAGGCCAGGCTGATGCTGTGCTGCTCGAACACGTGCAGCAGCTCGCGCAGCGAACCCGGCCGATCCTCCGGCAGGTGCACCGACAAGGCGTTGCGCTCGGTCAGGTCGGCCAGCAGGTAGCCCACGCGCTCGAAGGTGTAGTTGCCCGCGGCCAGCGCGGGCTCACCAAAGGCGTCGTGGTTGGCGGCCAGCAGCTGCTCGCGGAACCAGTTACGCGCCGTGTCGTCGCCCTGCCCGACCTGCGCCTGCAGTGCCTGCAGCTGGCCGACCAGACGATCCAGCATCGGCGCCACGTAGGGGTTGCCGAACTGGATGTCTTCGTAGATCGCCGGGTTCAACGACAGGATGCGCGAGATGATCGCCGTATCCAGTTCGAACGAGGCCGAGCGGTACGGCATCATCGCGGCCAGATCGCCCAGCTGCGGCTGGTACTCGCGCAGCACGCCGGCCTGCGCCAGGTGGGTGGCATGCACCATCGCCTGCACCAGCGCCATCATCTGATCGTGGTGCTGGGGCGTGGCGCGCACGCACTCGGCCTGCAGGGCCGCGCAGAGGCTGTCGACCCACGGTCGCCAGTGCTGCAGCCGCGCCTCGCAGACCACCATCACCCGGCCCTTCAGGGTCGGTGCCTTCGGCGGCGCGGTCATCGGGTGCAGGCCGACCACTTCGGCCTGCGAGGCCAGCATCGCCTGCACCGGCGCATCCTTCACCGAGGTGACGTCCAGCCACAGGCGGCCGTGTTCGCGGCCGGCCGACTGCTGCACGTAGTCGGCGATCAGCGCCGGCGTGTGCCGGATCGGTGCCGAAAACACCAGCACATCGGCCTGCGCCAGCAGCTGCTCGGGCGTATGCGAGGCCGCATCGGCCGGATCATGGCCGATCACCTGCAGCTGCATGTGCTGCTGGAAGAAGCGGGCCAGCCAGCGCCCGTAGGCGCCGGCACTGCCAACGATGCCGACCGTGCGCGGCGTGCGCGTCTGCAGCCCGCTCATGCCACGCGTTCGGCGTGGAAGCGGGTGGCCTCCGCCAGCGCAGCAGGCGCGGCAGCGATCACGTCGAACTCCTCGAAGCCGTTGGCCAGGGTGGCTTCCAGCGCGGCATGGGTACCGGCGATGGCGCGCGAAATGGCCTGCTGCATCGTCTCGCCGCGCAGCAGGAAGGACACCACCAGCGACATCAGCACATCACCGGTGCCGGCCACATCCACCGGCAGCAGCGGCGAGGTCCAGCGCCAGGTTTCCTCGCGCCCAACGGCCAGTGTCACCAGCTCGCCGGGGTTGCCGCCCACGCTGTGCGCGATCACCCACTGCGGGCCACGCGCCAGCAGCGCGCGCGCGGCGGCGATGGCATCAGCCTCGGCCAGCGCCGGCATGCAGGTCAGGCGATTGAGTTCAAATGCGTTGGGCGTAACCAGCCAGGCATGCGGCAGCAGGCGCTCGGCGAAGATCGCTTCCAGCCCGGGCTCCACATAGGGGCCGGTGTGGGTGTCACCGATCACCGGGTCCAGGCAGTAACGCAGCTGCGGACAGGCCGGCAGGATCTCGTCCATCCAGTCGGCGAAGACAGCACCGTTGGCGGCGCTGCCGAAGTAGCCGGAGACCAGCATTTTCGCCCGCTGCGGCAGGCCGCGCTCGCGGGTGCCGAGCAGCAGGTCGGCGAACCAGTCAGCGGGCAGCACGCGGCCGCGGGTGGTGTCGTAGAACGGCGCATTGCTGAGCAGGACGGTCGGGATTTCCGCCACGCGCACGCCGAGGGCGCGCATCGGTGGGGCGGCGGCGCTGTTGCCGGCGTGGCCGTAGACGAGCTGCGACTGGACGGAGATGACGTCGATCGGCGAGGGCCCGTCGGGGCGCTGGCGACGGCCGTGGAGCAAGTGGTTGTCGAGGGATTCGCTCATGCCCGCATTCTACGCCCAAGGGGGTTTTCGGCAGGGCTTGCAGCACTGCACCTGCTCAATGCAACGGCAACATCAACGTCAAAAGCCGGAGCGGCATTCCGTGGGATGGCGGGGCGGTGTGGGTGGTCAGGACACGCCGTAAACCCATCCCTGGGGGCTCGATGGCGCCATCCATGGCGCCAACGGTCCTGCCCACCCACACCGCC
>NZ_QETL01000161.1:0-5493 GCF_003105135.1 Stenotrophomonas sp. SPM
GGGTGGGTTGCGCAGGGGCGTGAGCCGCATGGATGCGGCGACCGAGCTTACATGGACGTACTTGCAGCGTTCCCTGCGCAGCCCACCCGCCCGGCCCGAACACATGCCCCCCCCCCATCCGCCAGAACAGCCACGAGGGGCTGCGCCGTTGGCTGGAACAACCTGTTACCCGCATGGGGCATGTGCCCGCCACGACCGCATGCCATGCTGGCGCTCTTGATCCCTGCCAGCGAGAACGCCCGCATGACCACCATCATCGCCCCGCGCGTCCACGACATCGGCGGCCTGGAAGTGCGCCGCGCCGTGCCCACCCTGCAGGCCCGCAGCATCGGCTCGTTCGTGTTCGTCGACCAGATGGGCCCGGCGATCATGCACCCCGGCACCGCCATCGACGTGCGCCCGCACCCGCATATCGGCCTGGCCACCGTCACCTACCTGTGGTCCGGCGCCATCGGCCACCGCGACACGCTGGGCTCGGACCAGGTCATCCGCCCCGGTGACGTGAACTGGATGACCGCCGGCCGTGGCATCGCCCATTCCGAACGCACGCCGCCACCGGATCGCGACCACGACAACCCGATCCACGGCATGCAGACCTGGGTCGCGCTGCCGAAGTCGCACGAGGAGATCGAGCCGGCGTTCTACCACCATGCCGCCGCTACCCTGCCCGAGCAGCGCCGCAACGGCGCGTGGCTGCGCGTGATCGCCGGCCGCGCCTATGGCGAGGAATCGCCGGTGAAGGTGTTTGCCGATACGCTCAACGTGGCCATCGACCTCGACCCGGATGCGGAGATCGATATCGACAACGGCCATCGCGAACGCGCGCTGTACATCCTCGAGGGCCAGGCCCAGCTGGATGGCGTGGACATCCCCGCCCAGCACCTGGTCATCCCCGAGGCCGGCGCCGTTGGCCGCCTGCGCGCGAAGACGCCGGTGAAGGCGATGCTGTTCGGTGGCGAGCCGCTCGATGGCACGCGCCACCTGTGGTGGAACTTCGTGTCCAGCTCCAAGGAGCGCATCGAACAGGCCAAGCACGACTGGGAGGCCGGTCGCTTCGGTACCATCCCCGGCGACGACAAAGAATTCATTCCGCTTCCGCGGTAGAACCGCAGTCGACCAACGGTCGACTCTACCGCTCGTGATGGTTACGGTTGTAACCGCAATTTGTGCGATTGCTCACGTTCCGTTAAGGTTGGGGTGACCGTCCGTACACATGCGGACGGCGCGGCATCCGGGGATGGGATGCTACCGCCACCGGCGCGCCGGTGGAGCCTTGCGACACGCCACCTTGGGGGGATGCATGAAGTTCGCGCCTGTTGTGTTGTCGAGCCTGCTGTTTGCCGCGGCCCAGGCCGCCGCGCAGGCTCCGGTCGAGTGTCCGTCGCTGCCCGCCAGCAGCGGCCTGCAGTGGCAGGAGCAGGCACAAGCTGATTTCGTGGTGTGCCGCGCGGCCACCGCCGATGGCCGTGAAGTGCTGAGCCTGATGCTCAGCCAGCGCGATCCGGGCATTCCGCTCAGTCGTTCGCTGCGCCAGGAAAAGGGCAGCTTCGGCGGTGAATCGATGTACTGGTACCAGCCCGACCTGGGCGGCCAGCAGCCGCCGGGCTATGCCGAGCGGCGCATCAGCGTGATCAAGCTGGACAAGGGCCGCTACGCGCAGATCGCGCTTTACCCGGGCAGCACCCAGGAACTGGGCAGCCTGCAGCAGCTGGCGCAGGGCATGAGCCTGACCCCGTCGGCCGTGGCCGACGGACGCTGAGCGGACACGGGGATGACTGCCTGGCAGCATTCCCTCACTTCAACATTGATCGGTAGCGCCGGGCCATGCCCGGCGAACGGGCGCTTGCGCGCGACGCGGGGAAAGCCGCCGGGCATGGCCCGGCGCTCCCCCTCAGAAGCGGCCTTCCTGGAAATCGACGAAGGCCTGCATCAGTTCCTGCCGGGTGTTCATCACGAACGGACCATGGCGCATGACCGGCTCGCGCAGCGGGCGACCCGCCACCAGGATCAACCGTGCGCCTTCGCGCCCGGCCGACAGGTGCAGCCGTTCGCCGCCGCCCAGCACCGCCAGTTCCTGGCGGGCCACATCACGCGCGGCGTCCTGCTCACCCACCGTCACCCCGCCCTCGAACACGTAGGCGAAGGCGTTGTGCCCTTCCGGCAGCGTGTAGGTCCAGGCGCGGTCGGCCTCGAGGCTGATGTCCAGGTACACCGGATCGGTGGCCGGCTGGGCGATCGGGCCGGCCGTGCCATCGACGGTACCGGCGATCACCTTCACCTCCACGCCGTCGGCCGGCTGCACCACCGGAATGCGCTCGGGCGCGAACTCCTGGTACTTCGGGTCGGTCATCTTGTCGCGCGCCGGCAGGTTCACCCACAACTGGAAGCCGCGCATCTGCCCGCTTTCCTGTTCCGGCATCTCCGAATGGACCAGGCCGCGACCGGCGGTCATCCACTGCACGCTGCCCGGGGTCAGCAGGCCCTCGTTGCCGTGGTTGTCACGATGGCGCATGCGCCCGTCCAGCATGTAGGTGACGGTCTCGAAGCCACGGTGCGGGTGCTCCGGGAAGCCGGCGATGTAGTCCTCGGCTCGGTCGGTACCGAATTCGTCCAGCAGCAGGAACGGATCGAGGTCGGGCAGCGACGGGCCGCCGATGACACGGGTCAGCCGCACGCCGGCGCCGTCGGAGGTGGGCATGCCACGGATGGTGCGCTGCACGCGGACCGGTTCGGGAAGGCTCATGGCGACTCCTGTTGGATGGATGCCAGTGAAGATGGACGCCGCACGCCGCAACGCCAATGGGCGGCGCCGCAACCGATTGTTCCATCGCTGGTGTTCGCCGCGCGTCATGTCCGCCGCGCGGCGGCGCCCGCGTTGTGTTCGACCAAAGTACTACCGCAGAAAGGTTCCGTACCGATTGACCGTGCACAGGTCACGCGGGACCCTTTGAACATCTTTCCGGGAGAGAGCACCTCATGAAAGGGTTTTCCAAAATAGGCTGGGCGGCGCTCGCCCTGCTCGGCGCATTCTGTCTGGGCACCGTGGCCCTTCGCCGCGGCGAACACATCAACGCATTGTGGATCGTGGTCGCTGCGGTATCGCTGTACCTGGTGGCCTACCGCTTCTACAGCCTGTTCATCGCCGACAAGGTGATGCAGCTCGATCCGACCCGGGCCACCCCGGCGGTAATCAACAACGATGGTCTGGACTACGTCCCGACCAACAAGCACGTGCTGTTCGGCCACCACTTCGCCGCCATCGCCGGTGCAGGCCCGCTGGTCGGCCCGGTGCTGGCCGCGCAGATGGGCTACCTGCCCGGCCTGCTGTGGCTGGTGGTGGGCGTGGTGCTGGCCGGCGCGGTGCAGGACTTCGTGGTCCTGTTCCTGTCCAGCCGCCGCAACGGCCGTTCGCTGGGTGACCTGGTGCGAGAGGAAATGGGCCAGGTGCCGGGCACCATCGCCCTGTTCGGTGCCTTCCTGATCATGATCATCATCCTGGCGGTGCTGGCGATGGTGGTAGTCAAGGCGCTGGCCGAAAGCCCCTGGGGCATGTTCACGGTGATCGCGACGATGCCCATCGCGATCCTGATGGGCGTGTACATGCGCTACATCCGCCCCGGCAAGATCGGCGAGATCTCGCTGGTCGGCCTGGTCCTGCTGCTGGCCGCGATCTGGTTCGGCGGCAAGGTGGCGGCCGACCCGACCTGGGGCCCGGCGTTCACCTTCACCGGCGTCCAGATCACCTGGATGCTGATCGGCTACGGTTTCGTCGCCTCGGTTCTGCCGGTGTGGCTGCTGCTGGCCCCGCGCGACTACCTGTCGACCTTCCTGAAGATCGGCACGATCATCGCGTTGGCCATCGGCATCCTGGTGGTCATGCCGGAGCTGAAGATGCCGGCGCTGACCCAGTTCGCCGCCAGCGGCGACGGCCCGGTGTGGAAGGGCGGCATGTTCCCGTTCCTGTTCATCACCATCGCCTGCGGCGCGGTGTCCGGCTTCCATGCCCTGATCTCCTCGGGCACCACGCCCAAGCTGCTCGCCAATGAATCGCACATGCGCTACATCGGCTACGGCGGCATGCTGATGGAGTCGTTCGTGGCAGTGATGGCGCTGGTGGCCGCCTCGATCATCGATCCGGGCATCTACTTCGCGATGAACAGCCCGGCGGCGGTGATCGGTGCCGATGCGGCTTCGGCGGCGCACTTCATCACCAACACCTGGGGCTTCACCATCAGTCCGGAACAGCTGACCGCCACCGCGGCGGCCATCGGTGAACCGACCATCCTGCATCGCGCCGGTGGCGCACCGACGCTGGCGGTGGGTATCGCGCAGATCCTGCACGAAGCGATCCCGAGCAGCAGCGACGCGATGATGGCCTTCTGGTACCACTTCGCGATCCTGTTCGAAGCGCTGTTCATCCTGACCGCGGTCGATGCCGGTACCCGTGCCGGTCGCTTCATGCTGCAGGACCTGCTGGGCAACTTCATCCCTGCGCTGAAGAAGACCGAGTCGTGGACGGCCAACATCATCGGCACTGCCGGCTGCGTGGCGCTGTGGGGTTACCTGCTGTACACCGGCGTGGTCGATCCGTTCGGTGGCATCCAGACGCTGTGGCCGCTGTTTGGCATCTCCAACCAGATGCTGGCCGGTATCGCGCTGATGCTGGGCACGGTGGTGCTGTTCAAGATGAAGCGTGACCGCTACGCGTGGGTGACCGCGGTTCCGGCCGTGTGGCTGCTGATCTGCACCACCTATGCAGGCTTCATCAAGATCTTCGACAGCAACCCGGCGCAGGGCTTCCTGGCGCAGGCGCACAAGTACCAGGCGGCGATCGCCAGCGACACGATCACCGCGCCGGCCAAGTCGGTGGCGCAGATGCAGCAGATCGTGGTCAATGCCTACGTCAACACCAGCCTGACCGCGCTGTTCCTGCTGGTGGTGGGTGCGGTGCTGGTGTACTCGATCAAGACCATTCTGGCGGCCCGCCGCAATCCGCAGCGCAGCGACCGCGAGACCCCGTACGTGGCGCTGAAGCCGCACGAAATGGTGGATCTGTAATGAGCACGCAACTGGTTCCCGTCGGCCAGTACCAGACGCACCGCCGCATCTGGCGGCGCTTGGTGCAGACCGCACGTCTTTGCTGTGGCATTCCTGATTACGACAACTACGTCCGGCACATGCTGGAGAAGCATCCGGATCAGGAGCCGATGGACTACAAGACGTTCTTCCGCGAACGGCAGGAAGCGCGCTACGGCGGTCGCAACGGCGGTCGCTGCTGTTGAGGTGTCTGGGTGGGTGCCGGGCTTGCAGCCCGGCGCCCGCAGAAGCCGGAGCAACTGCAACTGCAAGAGCGTCGGCTCTGGGTTTCTGTTTGTTTGGCGGGGCGGTGTGGGCTTGCAGGACACGCCGTAAACCCATCCATGGGGGCTCGATGGCGCCATCCAGGGCGCCCACGGTCCTGCAAGCCCACCCCGCCCCACCTCTGACAGATTG
>NZ_QETL01000162.1:0-5431 GCF_003105135.1 Stenotrophomonas sp. SPM
GTTGGGTTCGCGGGAGTGTCCGCCGCATGGATGCGGCGGCCAAGCCTCCAGGGATGGATTCACGGCGTCTCCCGCGAACCCAACCCGCCCGACCCAGCGCGGCTGTTGCTCCAGCAGTCAGTCGAGCAAGCTCGACTCTACAAGCCCCCCGACACGAGGGGCTCAGCCGTTGGCCGGAATCACAGTTCCGAGCGGATCCGCTCGCGCAGCGCCTGCAGATCCTTGGCGAACGCATCGATACCCGTCGCCAGCTTCTCGGTCGCCATCGGGTCCGCCGCCAGATCCGCCGCGAACTTCACCGCGTCGATCGGAGTGGCCGCCACGCCGTCGGCCGCACCGGCCACCAGCTTGCGCGGCAGCTCGCCGTGGTCGGCGTCCAGCTTCTCCAGCAGGTCCGGCGAGATCGTCAGGCGGTCGCAGCCGGCCAGCGCTTCGATCTGCGCGGTCGAACGGAACGAGGCGCCCATCACCACCGTCGGCGAACCGCGGCGCTTGAACTCGGCATACACGCCGCGCACGAACTTCACGCCCGGGTCTTCGTCGATGTTGGCCGGGGTCTGGCCGTTGGCCACGTACCAGTCCAGGATGCGGCCGACGAACGGCGAGATCAGGAACGCGCCGGCTTCGCTGCAGGCCAGGGCCTGGGTCGGGTTGAAGATCAGGGTCAGGTTGCAGTCGATGCCCTCGGCCTGCAGGATGCGCGCGGCTTCCACGCCTTCCCAGGTCGCGGCGATCTTGATCAGGATCTTCTCGCGCGGCACGCCGGCATCGGCGTACATCTGGATGAACTGGCGGGCCTTGGCCACGGTGGCCCCGGTGTAGTGGGCCTGGTCGGCATCCACTTCGGTGGACACGCGGCCCGGCACCAGCGTGCTCAGCAGCGCGCCGACGCCGATGGTCAGGCGGTCGGCCACGGCGTGCACCACGGCTTCGCGGTCACCGCCCTGCTGGCGGCCCCAGGCCAGTTCGCGTTCGATCAGCTCGGCATAGACCGGCAGGTCCAGCGCCTTCTTCACCAGGGTCGGGTTGGTGGTGCAATCCACCGGCTGCAGGCGCTTGATCGCGTCGTAGTCACCGGTATCGGCGACAACCACCGACAGTTCGCGCAGCTGGGACAGTTTGGACGGGGTACTCATTACGGCTCCTGGTGCAGGGAAATCGAATCGCGCGCGGTGCGCAGCGGTAATCAGGGACGGTCGTTGTGAACCGCAGTCACGCGCAGGCGCAGCTTGCGGCCGCCGGGCGCGTTCCAGTCGATGCTCTGGCCGATGGCCAGGCCAAGCAGGGCAGTGCCGACCGGGGCCAGCACGGACACCTTGCCTTCATCGACATTGGCTTCGCGGGGGAAGACCAGGGTCAGGACGTGCTTCTCGCCCGACACTTCATCTTCGCACTCCACGCGCGAATGCATCATGACGATGCCTTCGGGAATCTGGTCCGGCGCCAGCACGGTGGCCCGGTTGAGTTCTTCGGCAAGCGCGAGCGCGGCAGGCGTCTGGCTCAGCGCAGGCGAATCAAGCATGGCCTCGAGGCGGTCCATGTCGAAGGTCGACACAGTGATGGACGGCGGCAGGCCGCTGGCGGTGTTCATGGTGGTGCTCCTTGATTGAAAGCCATGCAAAAGGCGGCACCACCTGGCGCCGCCTGACTGTATTGTGGGGACAAATGCGGCCGGAATCGACTCCCGCCGCGGCAGCGCGCCGGCGCTGCCGGATCAGCCGTTCAGCAGCGGGCCGGGCATGTCCGGTGCGGCGCCGGCCGGCACGCCCTCGGCATCGAGGGTGAACAGTGCCTGCGGCAGGCGCTTGAACTGGTCGGCCAGCTCCAGCAGGAAGCCATGCATGGCCGAGCTGCGCCGCCAGACCATGGCGATACGCCGACTGGGGCGGCCTTCGCCGGTGAAGTCGAGCAGTCGGATGTTGTTCGAGCGTGGCACCGGCGGCTGCACCGACAGGCTCGGCAGCAGGGTGATGCCGACGTCGGCGGCGACCATCTGTCGCAGCGTTTCCAGGCTGGTGGCGCGGAATTCGGATTTCTCGTTGGCGCCGAACAGGCGGCACACTTCCAGCGCCTGGTCACGCAGGCAGTGGCCATCTTCCAGCAGCAGCAGCTTCTGCGTGGCCAGTTCCTGCACGTCCAGATGTTCGCGGCGGGCCAGCGGGTGGCGCCCGGACACGGCCAGCAGGAACGGTTCCTCGAACAGGAATTCGGCATGCAGCTGGTCGTCGATCACCGGCAGCGCCAGCAGCGCGGCGTCCAGCTTGCCTTCGCGCAGGCGCTCCAGCAGCACGTCGCTTTTTTCCTCGACCAGCAGCAGTTCCAGTTCGGGGAAGCGGTCGCGGATGCGCGGGATCACATGCGGCAGCAGGTAGGGGCCCAGGGTCGGGAAGATCCCCAGGCGCACCGTGCCGGCTTCCGGATCGCGGCTGCGTCGCGCCGCTTCCTTCAGTTGTTCCACTTCGGACACGATCACCCGTGCCCGCATCGCTGCTTCCTGCCCGGCCGGGGTCAGCATCACCTTGCGCGGTGCGCGTTCCACCAGCGATACACCCAGCTCCTCTTCCAGCTTGCGGATCTGGGTGGACAGCGTGGGCTGGCTGACGAAACAGGAGGCGGCAGCCCGGCCGAAGTGCCTGTGATCGGCCAGGGCCACCAGGTATTTCAGATCGCGAAGATTCATCGTAAGACCCCAGGGGTAACGTACCGGCTCACCCAGCAGGCAATGGTGCCCCCGATACCCTGGGAACGAATGATCAGGCCGCCTCGGCCACCGCGCCGCTGCCCTTGCTCACGGACGAACGGATCAGGTGGTCGAAGGCGCTCAGTGCCGCGGTGGAACCGGCGCCCATGGCGATGATGATCTGCTTGTAGGGTACCGTGGTGCAATCGCCTGCGGCGAACACGCCCGGCAGGTTGGTCTGCCCGCGGTCATCAATGACGATCTCGCCACGCGGCGACAGCGCCACGCTGTCCTTCAGCCATTCGGTGTTGGGCAGCAGGCCGATCTGCACGAAAATGCCTTCCAGTTCGACCCGGTGGGCATCGCCGCCGACACGGTCCTTGTAGACCAGGCCGGTGACGCGGCTGCCATCGCCGAGCACTTCGGTGGTCTGCGCGCTGGTCAGCACGGTCACGTTGCCCAGGCTGCGCAGCTTCTTCTGCAGCACTTCATCGGCGCGCAGGTTGGAATCAAACTCCAGCAGGGTCACATGCGACACGATGCCGGCCAGATCGATGGCCGCTTCCACGCCGGAGTTGCCGCCACCGATCACCGCCACGCGCTTGCCCTTGAACAGCGGGCCGTCGCAGTGCGGGCAGTAGGCCACGCCCTTGTTGCGGTACTGGTCTTCGCCCGGCACGTTCATCTGCCGCCAGCGTGCGCCGGTGGACAGGATGACCGAGCGCGACTTCAGTACCGCACCGTTTTCCAGCTGCACCTGCACCAGGCCGTCTTCGCCGGCCGGCACCAGCGCGGTGGCGCGCTGCAGATCCATGATGTCCACCTCGTACTCGCGCACATGCTGTTCCAGCGCGGTGGCCAGCTTCGGGCCCTCGGTCTCCTTCACTGAAATGAAGTTCTCGATCGCCATCGTGTCCAGCACCTGGCCACCGAAACGCTCGGCGGCGATGCCGGTGCGGATGCCCTTGCGCGCGGCGTAGATGGCCGCTGCGGCGCCGGCCGGGCCACCACCGACCACCAGCACGTCGAAGGCGTCCTTGGCGGCGATCTTCTCGGCGTCGCGCTTGCCGGCGTTGGTGTCCAGCTTCGCCACGATCTGTTCCAGAGTCATGCGGCCCTGGTCGAACACTTCACCGTTGAGGTACACGGTGGGCACGGACATGATCTCGCGCTTCTCCACTTCGTCCTGGAACAGTGCGCCATCGATGGCCACGTGCTGGATGCGCGGGTTGAGCACGGCGGCCAGGTTCAGCGCCTGCACCACGTCCGGGCAGTTCTGGCAGGACAGCGAGAAGTAGGTCTCGAAGCGGTAATCGCCTTCCAGGTTCCGCACCTGCTCGATCAGCTCGGCGGTGGCCTTGGACGGGTGGCCGCCGACCTGCAGCAGGGCCAGCACCAGCGAGGTGAACTCGTGGCCCATCGGCAGGCCGGCGAAGGTCAGGTGGATGTCCTGGCCCGGGGTGCCCAGGTCGAAGGACGGCACGCGGCCCTGGCCGTCGCGCAGGACCTGCAGCGAGATCTTGTCCGACAGGCTTTCCAGGGTCTGCAGCAGTTCCAGCATTTCCTGCGACTTGGCACCGTCGTCGGCGTGCGCGGTGATCTGGATCGGGCGGGTCACGCGCTCCAGATAGGTCTTCAGCTGCGACTGCAGGTTGGCGTCCAACATGGTCTTCTCCTGGCTTCAGGCAAACAGGGGGCGTGGCACCGCTGTGAAAGGTAGCGGACCAGCGAGGGGTAGGGGTGAACCCAAGAGGGCAGCGCGGACCTGTGGAAGGGGCGATGCGGGCGCGGCCGTCTTGGGTTCACCCCCACGCCGGCGTGGGGCCGGCACGGGGATGAAGGGCACACCGCGGCGTGGGGCCGCGGCAGGCCGGTGCTGCTTTAGATCTTGCCGACCAGGTCCAGCGACGGGGTCAGGGTCTTCTCGCCTTCCTTCCACTTGGCCGGGCAGACCTGGTTCGGGTTGGCGGCGGTGAACTGGGCAGCCTTCAGCTTGCGCAGGGTCTCGGAGACGTCACGGGCGATCTCGTTGGAGTGGATCTCCAGGGTCTTGATCACGCCTTCCGGGTTGATGATGAAGGTGCCGCGCAGGGCCAGGCCTTCTTCATCAATGTGCACGCCGAAGGCGCGGGTCAGCTTGTGGGTCGGGTCGCCGACCAGCGGGAACTGGGCCTTGCCGACGGCCGGCGAGGTTTCGTGCCACACCTTGTGCGAGAAGTGGGTGTCGGTGGTGACGATGTAGACCTCGGCGCCGGCCTTCTTGAACTCGGCGTAGTGCTCGGCGGCGTCTTCGATCTCGGTCGGGCAGTTGAAGGTGAACGCGGCCGGCATGAAGATCAGGACGGACCACTGGCCCTTCAGGCTGGCATCGGAAACCTTGATGAACTCGCCGTTGTGGTAGGCGTTGGCTTCGAACGGCTGGATCTGGGTGTTGATGAGGGACATCGTTTTTCCTCTGGGTGAAGGGGAGTGGGTGAATCGACAGGAGCTAGGTTACCGATTCATCAGCGATAAGAACAATGCATTGATTTCATCTATTTGATAGATGGAGTCTATTAAAATGCGATGAGCCTTCGATGAATCCGGTCGTCGCCATCCCGCAAGCGGTTGTATGACAAGGGAAATCGTGGCTTTCCGTGAAGATGGGCCGATAGCCCCTCCTTATCCCGCCCCGCCGGACCTGAACGAATCCCGGCTTTGTAGAGCCGACCCCCTCCTCGGCTGCCTCCGCTGGATCCGAGCCTGGGTTCG
>NZ_QETL01000163.1:0-5421 GCF_003105135.1 Stenotrophomonas sp. SPM
GCCTGGCTGGCCGTGTCCCGGCTGCCGCCGCCACGCCGGAAACCCGCGCGCTGCAGGGCCTGCGTCTGCTGATCAGTGCCGGCCCGACCTATGAGGACATCGACCCGGTGCGCTACGTGGGCAACCGCAGCAGCGGCAAGATGGGCTTCGCCCTGGCCGGTGCCGCCGCCGCCCTCGGCGCCGAGGTGGTGCTGGTCAGCGGCCCGGTGCAGCTGCCGACGCCGCCCGGCGTGCACCGCGTGGACGTGCGCTCGGCCGCGCAGATGCGCGATGCCGTGCTGAAGGCGCTGCCGGCCGACATCTATATCGGGGCCGCCGCCGTTTCCGACTACACCCCGCGCCAGGTGGCCGCGCAGAAGCTGAAGAAGACCGCCGACAGCCAGTCGCTGGTGATCGAGCTGGTGCGCACGCCGGACATCCTGGCTGAGGTCGCCGCACAGACCCAGTCGCTGAAGCTGGTGGTCGGCTTTGCCGCCGAAACCCACGACGTGGAGAAATACGCGCGTGGCAAGCTGATCGACAAGCGCCTGGACCTGGTGATCGCCAACCAGGTGGGCATCAGCGGCGGCGGTTTCGAGAGCGACAACAATGCCGCCACGGCCTTCTGGCAGGACGGCGAACAGGTATTCCCGGCTACTTCCAAGCGCGAGATGGCCGAACAACTGCTGGCGCTGATCGCGCGGAGGCTTCAGGCATGACCCAGGCAGCATCCACCCCGGCGGCCCCTCTGCAGGCATTGCAGGTGAAGCTGCTCGACCCGCGCTTCGGCGACAGCTGGCCGCTGCCGGCCTATGCCACCGAAGCCAGCGCGGGCATGGACCTGCGCGCGGCGCTGGAAACGGCGCTGACCCTGCAGCCGGGCGATACCGCGCTGGTTCCCAGCGGCCTGGCCATCCACATCGGCGACCCGAACCTGTGCGCGGTGATCCTGCCGCGCTCGGGCCTGGGCCACCGCCATGGCATCGTGCTGGGCAACGGCACCGGCCTGATCGATGCCGATTACCAGGGCCCACTGCTGATCAGCGTCTGGAATCGCGGCCGCGAAGCCTTCACCATCGAGCCGGGCGACCGCATCGCCCAGCTGGTTGTCGTACCGATTGCCCGTGTCAGCCTGCAGGTGGTGGATACTTTCACCGACAGCGTGCGGGGAACGGGTGGATTCGGCCATACCGGGGTGCGTTGACGGGGGAGACGGATGAGCGGCAGCGGGGAAGGACGGCAGAAGCAGTCAATGGGGCGCAATGCGCCGTTGCTGGGTGTGGCGCTGTTGTTGCTGGCCGGCTGGTTCGGCTGGAGCGCCGTGCAGCAGTGGCGGCAGCAGGCCAACGGGGACACGCTGGCGCAGGCCCGCGATGAGGCGGTGCAGGGCGTGCAGCAGGCCGCAACCGGCCAGCTGCAGCAGCTGCAGCAGCATCTCAAGGGCGATCGCGTGCAGCAGTCGCTGCAGGCCGGCGACGCCGCCGGCGCCGCGCAGGCCCTGCGTGAGAGCTGGTCCGGGGTCGAGCAGGTGGACGTGCTGACGGCCGGACTGGCCGATGCCTACGCCGATGGCGCGACCTTCGGTTACGCCCGCCTGGCGCTGCTGGAATCGGTGCTCGCCGACGGCAAGCCGGGGCTGCGGGTGGTCCGCGATGGTGGGGGCAACCGCCTCGGCCTGGCGGCGCCGGTGCAGCTGGGCGCGCTGGGCCCCGCCGTCGTCTATGTGCGGCAACCGCTGCTGCGCCTGACTGGCCCGCTGGACCAGGTACGCGCGCCGTCCAGTGGCTTCCTGTCCCTGCGCCAAGGCGCGCACGACATCGTCGCGCACGGTGACGCCCGCCTGGCCGACAGCGCCGAAGCGATGGCGCGGCCGATCAAGGGCACCCCGCTGCGGCTGACCGCCAGCGTACCGAACATCGAACCGGGCCCGCTGGGCCTAGGCGCCCTGCCCAGTGCCATCGTGGCGCTGTTGCTGGCCTTCATCGCCGTGCTGCTGGTGGTTGGACGTGGCCGCCTGCCGAAGTCGCTGCCGATGCCGATCCGTCGGGGTGCCGCGGTCGAGGCCGACCAGGGCCCCACCCTGCGCGAAAGCCTGCAGATGGCCACGCCGGTCGTGCCGGGCACTGATGCGGCCGACGCCACCGCCGGCGGGCCGCCCGCGGTACCGCCGCCGCCGCCGATGGACCTGCCGGCCGACATCTTCCGCGCCTACGACATCCGCGGCGTGGTGGGCGCCGAGTTGAACGCGCGCAACGCCGCGCTGATCGGCCAGGCCATCGGCACCGTCGCCCTCGAACAGGGGCTGCGCGAGGTGGTGATCGGCCGCGACGGCCGCCTGTCCGGGCCGGAGTTGTCGGCCAACCTGGCCGAAGGCCTGCGCCGCGCCGGCTGTTCGGTCATCGACATCGGCCTGGCGCCGACGCCGCTGGTCTACTTCGCTGCCTTCCACCTGCGCACGGGCACCTGCGTGGCGGTGACCGGCAGCCACAACCCGCCCGAATACAACGGCTTCAAGGTGGTCATCGGCGGCGAAACGCTGTCCGGCGATGCGATCACCGATCTGTACCAGCGCATCAGCGAAGGCCGCCTGGCCCAAGCCGCCGAGCCGGGCGACTACCAGCAGCGCGAGGTCGCCGCCGACTACATCCAGCGCATTGCCGACGACGTGCAGCTGGACCGCCCGCTGAAGGTGGTGGCCGACGCCGGCAACGGCGTGGCCGGTGCGTTCGCCCCGCAGCTGCTGGAAGCCATCGGCGCCGAGGTCATCCCTCTGTACTGCGATGTCGACGGCACCTTCCCCAACCATCACCCCGATCCCAGCGAACCGGCCAACCTCGAAGACTTGGTGCAGACGGTCAAGCGCTTCGGTGCCGACCTCGGCGTGGCCTTTGATGGCGACGGCGACCGCCTGGGCGTGGTCACCGGCGAAGGCAGGATCATCTATGCCGACCGGCTGCTGATGCTGTTCGCCGCCGACGTGCTGATGCGCAACCCCGGCGCGATGGTGATCTACGACGTGAAGTGCACCGGCAAGCTTTCCGATCATGTGCTGCGCAACGGTGGCAGCCCGCTGATGTGGAAGACCGGGCATTCGCTGATGAAGGCGAAGATGCGCGAGACCGATGCCGAACTGGCTGGCGAGATGAGCGGCCACTTCTTCTTCAAGGAACGCTGGTTCGGTTTCGATGACGGCCTGTACGCCGCCGCCCGCCTGCTGGAAATCCTCGCCCAGCGCGAAGAGACCCCGCACGAGGTGCTGGAGGAGCTGCCGGACATGGTGTCCACGCCGGAACTGAAGGTGCCGGTGGCGTCCGGGACGCCGCATGCGCTGGTGGCGATGCTGGTGGCCGCGGCGCAGTCCGAGGACAACCCGTATGCCGGCGGTCGCCTGTCGACCATCGATGGCCTGCGCGTGGACTACCCCGACGGCTGGGGCCTGGTGCGTGCCTCCAACACCACCCCGGTGCTGGTGCTGCGCTTCGAAGGCAACGATGAGGGCGCACTGCAGCGCATCCAGGCGCTGTTCCGCAGCCAGCTGCAGGGCCTGCTGGGCGACACCGCGCTGGGCTTCTGATCGGTCGTGGTGGGGCCGGGCTGCGCCCGGCACCGCGATCCGCTCTGGTGGGTGCCGACCGTTGGTCGGCACGCCTCACCCCTTGAACCGCAACCCCACGCCCGGTTCGGTGAACAGATAGCGTGAATCCAGCGCCGAATCGCCCAGCTTGTGCCGCAGCTTGCCGACCAGGATGCGCAGGTAGTGCGTGTCGTGCTGGTGGGTCGGCCCCCAGATCTCCTGCAGGATCTGCGGCTGGGTCACCACCCGCCCGGCGTTGCGCAGCAGCAGTGACAGCAGCGCGTACTCCTTGCGCGTCAGCGCCACCGGCTCGCCATCGATCGCCACTTCGCGGCGCACCAGGTCCACGTGCAGGTGGCCATCATCGAACACCGGCGGGGTGCCGTCGCTGGGTACGCTGCGGGTGCGCAGCAGGGCGCGCACCCGGGCCATCAGCTCCTGCGTGCCGAACGGCTTGGTCACGTAGTCATTGGCGCCGGTATCCAGCGCCCGCACCTTCTCGTCCTCGCCGGCGCGCACGGTCAGCATGATCACCGGCACCTGGCTCCATTGCCGCAGCTGCGCCAGCACCTCGTGGCCTTCCATGTCCGGCAGGCCGATATCCAGGATCACCAGGTCCATGTCCTCGCTCGCGGCCATTTCCAGGCCTTCCTGGCCGGTGGCGGCCTGGCGCACCTGGTAGCCCTGCGCGCGCAGGCTGATGTCCAGGAACCGGCGGATCTGGGTTTCATCGTCGATCACCAGCACGCGCGCGGCCGGCACGCTGGTATCAATCGGGGTCGGGCTCATCGTGGGCAGCTGGCTTGAGCAGGGGCAGGGTGATGCGGATCAGGGTACCGCGACCATCGCGTCCGGGCAGCGCCTGCACGCTGCCGCCGTGGGCGCCGATCATGCCCTGGCAGATGGTCAGGCCCAGGCCGGTGCCGTGGCGGCCGCGGTCGCCGCGCTCCACGCTGTAGAACATGTCGAAGATGCGCGCGCGCTCGTCATCCGGAATGCCGGGGCCGGCATCGATCACGTCGATGCGCAGCTGGCCGTCCAGTTCGCGTGCCTGCACCTGCACCGGCGCATCGGGCGGCGAGAACTTGGCGGCGTTCTCCATCACGTTGAACACCGCCTGTTCGACCAGCGCCGGGTGCACCCAGATCGGCGCCATCGTGGAAGGAATATCCAGTTCCAGCCGCACCTTGGGCTGGTAGCGCTGCAGGCGGCGCGCGGCCGAGCCGATCAGTTCGTCCACGCCGATCCAGTCGCGGTTGATGGTCAGCCCTTCGTGGCCGAGCCGGGTCATGTCCAGCAGGTTCTGGATGTAGCGGTCCAGGCGCTCGCCTTCCACCAGGATGGTGTCCAGCAGCGCACGGCGGTCGGCCATGTCCATCGCCGTGCCATAGCTGGCCAGGCTGTCGGCCGAACCGATCATCGCCGCCAGCGGCGAACGCAGGTCGTGCGATACCGAAGACAGCAAAGCCGAGCGCAGCCGCTCGGTCTCGTTGCTCACATGCGCCTGCTCCAGCTCGGCCACCAGCCGCGTGCGCAGTGCGGCCTGGGCGATGTCATCGACCATCGCTTCGGCCAGCTGGCGCTGTTCGGGCAGCAGGCGCGCCTGCGCACCAGGCAGGTACAGGCCGGCCACGCCCACGGCGCGGTCCTCGCCATCCAGCAGGGGCAGGAACCACCACTGCGCGCCAGCCAGCGTATCGGTGAAGCGGCCGCTGGGCTGGCCGTGGCGCAGGGCCCAGTCGGCCGCGGCCAGGTCGGTATCGCCGGGCTGGGCGCGGCCGCCGGTGGCGGTGTCGGCGCCGATCCGCAACCACGCCGGCACGTCCATCGCCTGTTCCAGCGCCTGCCTGCCGGCCTGCGCGACCTCG